>QIAR01000367.1:6878-13906 GCA_003225595.1 Acidobacteriota bacterium
GGAGGTGTCGAGAATTGCTTTCCGAGACGCCTCTTTCAACAGGCGATCTCCGAATACTGCGCGCACCCACTGCGCCGCGTCGCGAGTGGTGGTAACGACAGAGGCGTTGCCGGTCTTCGCTGACCAGTGAATTGGCGCCGCGGGCTTCAACCCATACACTCCATCTGGCTGATAGCCTTTGGCCACGCCCGGCGTGACCGGAGTTGCATCATCGTCGATGGATGATTTTGACAGGCCAGCCGGTCGGAAAACCAGCTTCTTCATCGCCGCGGCAAAAGGAAGGGCGGTTTTTGTCTCCACGATCAAGGCGAGGAGGTTGTAAGCAGAATGCTCTTCGTGGAGGAACTTCGATCCTGGCTCAAATAGAAGAGGACGGCCTTTGATCTTGGCGATCAGGCTGGCGGGTGTCTGGTGTTGTTTCAGAACGTCGGCATAGTCGGGTAGATCATTGATGTCCGGCAACCCAGAGCGTTCCATCAGCAGATCGCGAATCGTGATTTTGTCTCCGCCCGCAATCCCTGAGACCAATTCGCTTACGTGTGTGCTAAGACTGATCGATCCCTTATCGACGAGCCGGAGAACTGCAGCGGCCGTGAATTGCATTGAAATAGAGGCGATGTGAAAACGAGTCGTGCTGGTATTCCGAACCCTCGTCTCGCGGTTGGCAAACCCGTAAGCCCTCTCGAAAATGACTCTTCCGTTCCTTTCGACCAGGACGTCCCCTGCAAAGTTCCCGCTCCGGACGTAGGGGTTGAGGTAGGAGTCGATGGCCACCAAGTCGAGGCTGTTCTGCGCTGAGCTCTTGTTAATGCAAAGAACTATGACTGCGAGCGTCTTTATAAGCGACATAGGCTTTACAAACCCTCTTCGCTCTCGCCCTAAGCCGGAGATTAGTCGAGGTCCGTCTGACAGCAACAATCCTAACCGAGAAGAGAAGTTCCACGTCTATGAAACTCACTGTTGTCATGGACAGGGCAGTTCTTTTGAGTAGATACAGCTTTGCGAGAGCGATGAAGGAAATTGTGGAATCCCCTGCCGCCAGGAATTCGAGCTATACTTTTGCGCTGAGATTTCGAGAAGGAGGCTCAGTCATGAGGCGCATTGCATGGACAACAGCTCTGCTTCTGCTTTCCACGTTGGCAGTTTCGCAGAGCCAGCCAGCCGCATCAGAACACCGTATTGTTACGCCGGCTGAACAGAAGTTCGCCCCGTTTCCTAACATTCCCGAGTGTGCGAAGGGTGCGGTCCTGCACGGCGATCCGACCCAGGGCGCATCCACGATTCTCGTAAAGTCCACTGGCGCATGCACAATACCTTCGCACTGGCATACCGCAAACGAGCAGGTCATGATTGCAACCGGCAGCGCCCGTCTCGAGATGAAGGGCGAAGCAGCAAAACGCCTGACAACGGGAGCCTACGCCTACCTGCCTTCGAAGCACGCGCACGCGTTTTCCTGTCCGATGGCCTGCTCCTACTTCATCATGGCCGACGACAAGTTCGACATCCACTACGTGGATGAAGGCGGCAACGAAATCCCCCCGGATCAGGCTCTCGCCAAGGCGGGACATGCGAAGAAACCCAAAGCGATGCCAAAGGTCGCCGCACCGACCCCGAAATTATGAGATGGGGTATGCAGCTCGATTCCGCAAGCCACCGCTTGTTTGGCGGCACGCACCCGTCATCAGCAATACCCGGAACGTGAGGAGTACGACGACTTCAGGCGAAAACCCTCAAAGAGCAGCAGCCGTCCGCGCCGAGCGCCGCTTTGATCGTCGGCTGCTCGAAGAACGCTACAGCAATCCGCCTTTCGGCGTCTCAAACCGTCCCCTTTTTTTTCTAAGAGCCGCACTATTCCAGGTGGGCTCTGTCGTTTGTCTCTGCCTCCGGCGCTCCACCTTGACCGGACGGGGCACCCACTCGCTTCCCTTGAGACGTGGCGGGTCGCGAGCCCGACCAACTACAGCTACCTATTCAGGCTGGGCTTATTAACTCTATGTCACACAGTCTTCCGAAGTACTACTTCCAGGATCCTTCCCGCCGAAGTCATGGAAAGAAATCATGTGCGGGATGGAGACCCCCTCGCCAAGTCTAGCTGGGAGGAAACCGACGAGTGGCTTAACACCCACAACGCCACGTCGACCACTTCGGGCTGGTACGATCGCGCCGGAAAAATTCACCTCCACGGCGTCCTAACCAAAAAGAGAGCGGGAATAACCTCCCGCTCTCTTTCCTTTTTGCTTGGACTGAAGATCGGACTTAAGCCGCCTTCTTCTGCTGGGCTCTCGTCTTCGCCCAACGAGCGCGCTGTGCCGCCGCGATCTTATTGCGTGCAGCCTGGCTCATTGTGCGCACCGGTGCGGGCGTCTTGCTTCCTCTTACCTTTGCCCAACGCGCCTTCTGTGCGATCGATATCCTCCGCCGCGCCGTCGCGGACAGGGTCCGACGTGGCCGAGTCGCTCCGCCTCGTATTGCCGCCTTTTTATACTCTCCCGCGAGCGGCGCTAAAGCAGCAATAGCCTGGTTCAACCGATCTCGCTCCTGCTGAAGCTCCTTCACCATCTCGGCGATATTCGCCATCAGATCCCCTCTCAAGTGTTTTGTACACTGCCTCTAATGGTCCGCTCCATACTACACACTTAGCCTACGGGTTGGAAACAAATGCCAGGCCATCCGTTGACAGCCTCTGCCGCCCACCTATACTGGAAGTACATTCCATCTAAGGCGCTTTTCATGTCCAAATCAAAACCACAAAAGGATGAATTCCTCCCTACTTCCGCAGATAGAGCAACTCCTTTCCGGACGACCTCTGTCATTCTGCAAGCCGTGGATGAACGCTTTGTGGCCCAGGAGATCAGAATCCGTCGACAAACCCTGAAACACGTCTCGGACATCGAAGAAGAATTCACCTTCATGAAAGAAGATATCAAGCGCGTCAAAGCCGTTCTCCGCGAGAAACTCGCTCAACAACTTTCCGCAACGTCATACGGCGCCCTCGCTGGCTTCGCATGCCACCCCCGCTAACGCGCTGGGCCAATGAATTCCGTCCCTCGCGGGGCTGTTTCTGGCAAGTTGGTTCCACGGCGAGCACGAAATTCGAGTTCTGACGCACACACTTTAGGGCAGCCGTAGTGTGTCGTATACTACGGCTACCGCTGCATATTTTCTGGAGGCAGCTTCATTCAATCCGAAAATGACACGGTCTTTGATATCTACGCAAGCGCCGTCGGCTGCTGCCTGGTCTTTCCGCGACCCGGCCGGCAAGTTGATTTCGATCGATGGTCGTGTGCTGCGAATCGTGAATCCAGTGTCTCGCCAACAGATTGAAACGATTCTGTCATCGCAAGTGGTACAGCGATTCATTCGCGAGGGAAAACTTGTCGCAACGAAGCCAGTTGACTTCGACGACCCCAATTTGCCTGCCGAGGTTCGCCAGCAACTGCTGACGGATCCGGGTGCCTCCGTCGTTGAACACGAGCTCGTCTGGTTTCCATCATTTCCGTACGAATGGGCACCAGAGATGTTGTATGCGGCTGGCGAATTGACCCTCAACTTAGCTGAGGCACTCGCCGCAGAGGACTTGGGACTGAAAGACGGGACACCGTTCAACGTCCTGTTTCGGGGTCCGCAACCGCTGTTTATTGACGTGCTGTCAATTGAGTGCCGCGACCCGCGCGATCCTGTTTGGTTGCCGCATGCACAGTTCGTTCGAACATTCCTTCTGCCATTACTAGTAAACCGTTACTACAGAACACCGATAGACCGGGTTTTTGTTACCAATCGCGAGGGCTTGGAGCCCGAGGAGGTCTATCTGTTGGCAGGATGGTGGAAACGGCTTCGCCCCTTATTTCTGAGCTTGGTTTCGATGCCGACTTGGCTCAGTGCGCATAAGGATTCGGATGATTCGATCTATCGTGCAAGGAGGCTGCAAAACGTTGCCCAGGCTCGATTCGTATTGGGGGGTGTGCTGCGGCGACTCCGGAATACACTGAAAAAGCTTGAGCCTCCGATGCGCAGTTCGATTTGGTCCGATTACACCCAGATGGCCCACTATTCGGATCAACAGACGGCGACAAAATTGGACTTCGTGCAATCTGCAGCCGAATATGTCCAAGCTAAGAAGGTCCTCGACATTGGCTGTAATACGGGCGGCTTCAGCATCGCTTGTGCCAAGAACGGCGCGGACGTGGTTGCGGTTGATTATGACGCAGTTGTCGTTGGCTTGTTGTGGCGCCGTGCGTCCGTCGAAAAACTAAGGATCTTGCCCCGGCTCGTCGGTGGAACAGAGATTGCAACCAACCTGCACTAGAAGGATCGGACAACAAACCATGGCAAGAAAAAAGACTATTCCGATATTGCTGCCACTAATTTTGGGCGGCGTTTTGGCACATGGCCAGATCGCTGTGTCGAAAGCCCACTATGCGTTGGTTTACACGGATCCGGGTTCCGGAACTCTGCTGCTGCAGATCCTAACCACTTCCGGCCTGATGATCGCTTTTTATTTCAGCCACGCGCGGACCTGGCTGGCCAAGCGGCTGGGGCTCAAAAAAATCAGTAGCGATACCGATGACACTGCGGGTAAGTCCAGTCAACCCTCGGAGGATAGCTCGCGAGCCGCTCAGGACAAGCCCAAGGCCGCATGAAGAGCCATCACCGCAACGGCTCAAAATTTCACACTAGGCATGCCGGTACCGGCGAGCTGCGACGCGAAGTCACAAGCGGAGAGGCGCGCCGTAAATGGCGCGCCCACGCAAGAAGATCGACGCAAAACTGGTGGAACGGTATTTAAACGGAATGGCGGGGCGCCCTACGCGACAGCGTCTTGCGCAGAGGTTGCGCTAAAATTCGGAGGGGAAACGCTGGAGGTAAACCGCTGGAAGGAACGTGCTGGAACTACTTGTTGAAGCCCAGCGCAACGTGGTTTCGAGGAGATGCGAGAGCATTTCGTTGACTTTGGGCTACTGCTCCCGGTGATAACCTTCGGCATCCTCCCTGGTCTTCCAGAAAGCTGAGCTGCGACGCGACCGGACTCTAAGTTCGAAGTTAAGACGGTCTCATCCAGGAATCCGCCCTGCCTTTTCAGAATCAGCGGCACCTTTTTTGAATGGTGTTTGCGAGCTCATTCGCCTTTCCGGATTTGGTGGTGATTCCGACGACGCGTGTGAACATAGGACGTCTCCTTTCGTAGGCTTTCTCGACATTCTTGCTGCCCCAGCTCGGGCAGAGAATCTCGCTCTCTTCGTAGTCAATGAGGGACAGGATCTTCGAGAAGAACTTCTTGCACTTTTGTGCAATATAACCCGTGGTGGGGATACCTACCTCCAAGGCCAGAGGCTGGGCGGGGAGAATTTTAGTCCGCGGACTGGACAGGTTCGACAGGAGTTTCAGGTCTCGAATTTCGCGTGATCGGGTCACGGATTCTTAGTTAGGAGCGTGAGGTCGCGGATTTTGCGTGGGTCTTCTTAGAGAAATCAGTGGGTCCCCGTTGCCTGTGAATGTGTTTGACTTCGCGCAATTACTTGCGCGCAACGGAACTATACCTCGAATTTGTACACGTTCCCTCATTTAGCGTCGGGATTTATGTGCTGGAGGGCGGAGCGATGGACCACCAGAAACCGCATGCCGAGGATGAAGTCTACTGCGTTGCCAGCGGACGGGCGAAAATCAACTTCGAGTCAGACGGAGATGCCAAGAGCTTCTATGTCTATCCCGGCACGATCATCTTCGTCCCGGCTCGGGTGCATCATCATTCTCCCGGCACAAATATTGGGCCTGGAACCGGCACGTACCTCACAATTATCGTCTCAGCGTTATTCGTGGTGGGTTTGCTAGTGCTGGTGCGCTTACTATGGCGGGGAAAGTAATAAGCGTGGCGATGCCAAATCAGTGACCTGATGTGAGTATCCGAGAGCACTGAATACACCGAAAGGCGGCAGTCTATTAAAACCTGGGCAACGACGAGGCCTTGACCACAGCAGACCTGCTGTAAAAGTTCGCCACTTATTTGTTGCCACAGGGGAAAGCGGAGGAAGCCATCTGGGAGATGAAGCGGGCCTTGGAAATTGATCCCTATCACTCATCATCAACGCGAACTTAGCTGGTACGTACCGGCTCGCTCGACAGTCCGACTTAGCCAATAGAACAGTGTCGAAGAACGCTTGAAATGGACAGCCACTTCGTAGTGGCCCACGCCAACGTATGAGTGTACCAAGAAGCCATCTCCGAGTTTCACGCTGCTCTTTTGGGCATTGCTACACAACCTCTCGCGGGCATCGGCCGCGCCTACGCCTTATCGGGCCGAAGAAGCGAGGCACTAAAGGTTCTCAAACAACTCCAGGAAACGTCGACACGCAGCTTTGTTTCGCCGTTTGATTTTGCCACGGCGTATGTGGGGTTGGGTGAGAAAGAGCAAGCCACCGAATGGCTGGAAAGAGCCATTGAATGCATAGCTTTCAGGTCATTTACCTCAAGGTTGAGCCCCGGTTCGATTCCTTGCGCTCCGATCCGGTTCAGCAAGCCGTACGCAAACACTGGGCGGCCATCGATCGCGCGGGAGAAGCTGCTGCGTGCGCTGCTGCTGCAAGTGATCCATTCGGTGCGTAGCGAGCGGATGCTGATGGATCAACTCGATTACAGCTATTGTTCTGATGGTTCGTGGGTCCTGAACATGGACGACGCGATTTGGGATGTGATGGTGTTCACGAAGAACCGCTAGCGTCTGCTCGCGGGCGAAATCGCCGACGCCTTCTTCGCTGCCGTGTTCAGGCAAGCACGCTAGTGCAATCTGCTTTCGGATGAGCACTTCACCGTGGATGGAAACCTGCTGGAGGCATGGGCGGAACAGAAGAGCTTCCGCCCGGGCGCCTCTTGATACCTTGGGCGATGTTTTCACGAAAAATTCGGTAAACGATGAATTCCTTTTTCGCGCCATGTCTCGGCCAGTATTTAGATAGACCAAACTTTTTTTGCAATCGTCTGAAAGCAGAAGCCCCGTGGGCGTGGGATGTAGCGGGGACGATACGCCCAATCTG
>QIAR01000368.1 GCA_003225595.1 Acidobacteriota bacterium
AAAGGGGCGGTCTCTCATGGATAGCGAATCGTCACTGCGGTTCTTGTCTCGTAGCAAGAACTTCGGTCCTATTCGGATATGTGTCGAATCGCTGAAAGGCATAGCTGCCAGGCTCAAGGATGATCTGCTGTGAGTCTCAATAGTCCCAACGGACTTCGTCGAACCCCATGCGGTTTGTTCGCGGGCTTATCGACGATCGATCTGGCTTACATCGTGGACGATATTCCAGGGCGAAACTCAAAAGTTTCTGCCGCAGGTCAACAAGTTGCTGGCGGTGGACCCGCTACCAATGCGGCAGTGACTTTTGCTTTCCTTGGAGGCAAAAGTACGCTGGTCACCGCTGTCGGTCAACATCCTTTGAGCGCGGTGATTCTTCACGACCTCAATCGGTTTGCGGTCTGTTTGCATGATCTCGCAGGCGACTACACAGGAGCCCCACCGCTGTCGTCTATCCTGATCTTTCCAGGTGGGGACCGCACTGTTATTTCAGCCAATGCACACACATTTGCCCCTCTAGATTTTCAGCCCGACTTACGATGGTTCAATGAAGTCTCTATCCTCCTTGTGGACGGTCACCATATGTCGCTGTGCAAAACGGTTGCCGCGCACGGTCGTTCTAGGGGACTAGATGTTGTGCTCGACGCGGGGAGTTGGAAGGATGGGACCGCCACGCTACTTCGTAGCATCAACATTGCGATCTGCTCCAATGACTTTCGACCACCGGGTTGTAAGAATGAGAACGATGTTATCGATTTCCTTTCCGCCTATGGAGTACAGCGAGTAGCTATCACCAGAGGCTCGGAGCCGATTCTGTACAGACAAGAAGAGGCGTTCGGCGAGATTCCAGTAGAGCGGGTCACCCCTGTTGACACGACTGGTGCAGGAGATATTTTTCACGGCGCTTTTTGCTATCAGTTCTTGCAGCCGGGAAATGATTTTGTGGATGCACTCACGTTTGCCGCACAGGTGGCAACATTCTCGTGTCTCCACATTGGCACTCGCTCGTGGATGGATGCTTTTCCCAGAGCAAGTCAAAACATTCCGGTTGACCTACACAAACGTCGCCACTAGTCATTGCCTCTGCGAGAGCTTTAGGTCAATTTTTGCGGACCGCATCGCCGAAACTCCCGCGTAGGGTCCGAGTGCAACGTCGTCATCAGATTTTCTCTAACCCGTGCACGCAGTGAGCCTGTTACAGAAGAACTGTTTGCTTCAAATCCTGAGTGGCTTGCATCACGTTGTCCAGCGTGCCGAGATCACGCCAATAATATTCATCAGCGCGAAAGGCGATGATTTTTTCTCCGCGGGCAGCGAGATGCAAATAGGAGGTGATGATGGAGAAAACGCCTTCTTCAGTCATCATGGCAAAAAGACGCGGAGAAATAACGTGGATGCCGGAAAAAGCCAGCGCCCGCACCTGCTGTGAGGATCGAACAAATTCAGTTTTTTGATCGCGCCCGGATCGCCGGCCGCAAAGCTGAAGCTGCTCGTCGAAGAGCAGGTATCGAGAAGTCTCGCGGTCTTGCACCGCCAGTGTGGCGAGAGCCTGATTTTCAGTATGAAATTGCACTATGCGTCGGAGATCAATCGCGCTGATGACATCGACATTGTGCAAAATGAACGGCTTTTCACAACGGTTGGAATCCTCGAGAAAGAAATAGGCGGCCTTTTTCAGGCCACCGCCGGTGTCGAGCAAGACCTCCTCGCGAGAAACATCAATACGCATGCCGAAGTTATCGTTGGTTTTCAGATAATCGAGAATCATGTCGGCAAAGTGATGCACGTTGATAATCACCTCGCGAACCCCAACGGCGCGCAAGTGAGAGAGTGTGATCTCCAACAGCGTGCGGCCAGCGATTTCCACCAGCGCCTTGGGGCGACTGTCGGTGAGTGGCCGCAAGCGCGTACCGAGGCCGGCGGCCAAAATCATCGCTTTCATTTGCCCAAATTCTCCAACTCAAGATGCCGTACCGCGACTTCCACCCCGTTACTACCGCGCAAATGTTTCGCCAATTGCTCGGCCAGATATACCGAGCGATGCTGTCCGCCGGTGCAGCCGAACGACACCATCAAGCTCTTGAAGCCGCGACGCTGATAATTGCCCACACTGGCATCGACCAGCGACATGACGCTGGCGAGAAACTGATGCACGCTCTCTTGCTGATTGAGATAATCGATCACCGGCGCGTCTTTGCCCGTGAGAGTCTTGAAGCGCTCTTCGCGTCCGGGATTCGGGATGCTGCGGCCATCGAAAACGAATCCGCCGCCATGTCCGGTCTCGTCTTTCGGCAGGCCCCGGTGAAATGAAAAACTGAAAACCCGCACGATCAAATTTTCTGCTTCGGAAGCCAGGCCCTGCAATTTTTCCGACGCCAGCATGCTTCTGAACGCATCCATCAGCGTCGGCAGCGCGATGGGCAGCTCAACGTGATGAAGCAGCCAGCGCAAGTTTCTCAGCGCGTACGGCACGCTTTGCAGAAAATGAGCTTTGCGCTCATAAAAGCCGCGAAAGCCATAAGCGCCCAACGCCTGCATGATGCGGACGTAAACGTAGGCATAGTAGTGCTGCATGAATAATTGGCGCTCAAGCATGATGAAATCGGCAAGCTTGTCGATGTAGTGATCGAGCAATTGCTGGCGCAGTTCCGGCGGCAGATCGGCCTTAGCGTCGTACAAAAGAGAAGCGACATCATATTGCAGCGCGCCTTTGCGGCCGCCTTGATAATCCAAGAAAAACGGATGGCCGTCGCGCAACATGACATTGCGTGATTGGAAATCCCGATAGAGAAAATAATCGCGGCCGGCGCTCAACAAGAACTTCGTCAAGCGGCCAAAATCGTCTTCCAGCGCTTGTTCGTTGAAGGGGATGCCGGCCAGCCTGAGAAAATAATACTTGAAATAATTCAAGTCCCAAGCGACGGACTGGCGATCGAAGCTGGCGCGGGGATAGCACACTTTGTAATTCAAATCACGGCCGGCTTCGATCTGGAAGCGTGGCAACACGGCCACAACTTGGCGATATGATTCAACCACTTGGGGAGCAATGTTCTCGCCGGCACGATTGTTCGAGAGAAACTCAAAAAGCGTCGTGTCCCCCAGGTCTTCTTCGAGATAAGCACCGTGGCTCAAATCTTCAGCATAAATTTCCGGCACCGGCAGACCGTGGCGGCGAAAATGCCTGGAAAATTCGAGGAAAGCGACGTTCTCTTCGCGTACGTCATAGAGAATGCCAATCGCGCTGAGTTTTTCGCTGGCAAGCCGGATGATATTACGCCCCGAACCGCCGAGCTGGCCCTGCAGCGGCTGCACCCGCCCGACCGGGGAGTGGAAATGCCGCTCAAAAAGCTTTTTGAGAACGTCCATGAATATGATTTCCAGCGATTCAGTTATGACGAATCACCGAAACAAACTGCTTTCTAACATCGCTGATTCTCGCTGGAGAGATTTGGTTGACGGTGAGTTTCAACGAAATCATCGAACAGCCAAAGAACGTTTCCGCGCTTAGGCTGAACCAGGCTCGACCCGAATACTCGAACCAGCGGTGGCGCATTTTGACAATTTCATGTACGACGCCGAGCTTGTTGTCGCCAGCCACCACAAAGATAACATCGAACGCCCTCCAAAAACGGTACGGTCATCGTCAACTGAAACTCTGCGGCAACGGGTGCTACTCCACCTGTTGCAATATCTTCCGCGAAATGGCCGTCACCAGTTTGCGCGGGCCGAAGCGGACCGACTCGGCTAATAATCGATTGCGAAAACCGGGTATCACCAGCGTCTTCCCAGACATCAAGCCGCGATAGCCGGCCCGCGCGACCGTCTGGGCGTTCATGGGACGAAGCTTCCGGAAGAGGGCAGTGTTTTCCGTGCCAGCGCGCTTCTGGAATTCCGTGTCAGTTGCGCCAGGGCAGAGACAGGTCACAGTAACTCCGCTGCCCTGGAGTTCATTGGCGAGCGCTTCCGACAATGAGATCACGTAGGCTTTCGTTGCGTAGTACACCGCCATCAGGGGGCCGGGCTGAAATCCCGCGGTGGATGCGACGTTCATGATCTTGCCTGAACCGCGTTCGAGCATCGGGCCGAGAAACAGCTTGGTCAGAATAGTGAGCGTGACCATATTGAGCTGGATCATGCCGATATCTTCTTCGAGCGGCAGCTTGGCGAATTCACCGAACTTCCCGTAGCCGGCGTTATTTACCAGAATATCGATCTGGCTGCCGCCATGCTGCACGTCGTCGAATAACGAATACGGACCCTGCGGCCATGACAAATCGGCAGCAATCGATTTTGCCGAGATGCCGAAGTGGCGCTGCAGTTCGTCCGCGAACTGCGAAAGCTTGGGCCCGTTGCGCGCGACCAGCACGAGATTGTAACGATCTTTAGCGAAAAGCTTGGCCAGTTCGTATCCGATGCCAGCAGAGGCGCCGGTAATAAGCGCGGTCGGTTTACGATCGTTCATGGTATTTGATCACTGGAAATACAGATCCCTCGCGAGGCTGGTTGCGCAAGCGCGACTGCGCCGTTCATTGTAAGGGAATGATGGGAAATGAGAACAATAGTTCCGCAGAGATTGCTTGCGAAGTCGAAAGAAGTCTTAAACCGCTGAGGGCGCAAGGGTAACGTAGACTTTGCAGAGAGACGCAGGGCACGCCCGTGCGATCGTCTCTGAACTTACACACCTAATTCTTATGCGCCGACCATTGCGGGCTCGACCTCGTAGATCGAGTGCCAGGATGAGGCGGCCTTCAGGCGATCATTCACATTGTTAATGTTCTTCACGCCTTCGCTTTGCAGCCACTTGCGGAAGGCTTCTGCGCCCTGTTTCGCGTACACGGGGATGCCTTCTTTCCAGGTGGCGCGGCCGCAGAGCACGCCGTTGAACTTCACGCCGGCTTCGCCAGCGAGCTCCAGCGA
>QIAR01000369.1 GCA_003225595.1 Acidobacteriota bacterium
GGACGACGGACGTGACGGGAGTGGCGGAGCTTCCCTCGGGGACGGAGATGGTGATGCCGGGGGACAACGTGCAGTTGGTGATTGAGCTGATCACGCCAGTGGCGATGGAGAAAGGCCTGCGCTTTGCCATCCGCGAAGGTGGACACACGGTAGGCGCAGGCACGATCAGCGAGATTGTGCAGTAATTCCAGAAGTAAGAAGCAAGAATGCAGAAGGAAGAACGAAGAACCCAATTCTACATTCTGAATTCTTCCTTCTGCATTCCCAACGGAGTGAGCAATGCCCCGAGAAATTATCACGTTGCAATGCGGTGAGTGTAAGGAACGGAACTACTCGACTACAAAGAATCGTAAGACCACGCCGGACCGGCTGGAGCTCAAGAAATTCTGTCGGCGGTGCCGGAAGCATACGCCGCATAAAGAAGTGAAGTGACGCCGTTTGGGGGGCGAGCGTAGCGGGAGCCCGCTGGTGTCATCCCCAGCGAAGCAAGGATCTGGCGCTAGGGATCCTTCGGCGCCAAAAGTGGGCGCCTCAGGATGACAAGGGATAGGGGCGTAAGCTCAACGGTTAAACTGCCGGTCTCCAAAACCGGACTTGGGGGTTCGAATCCCTCCGCCCCTGCCAAAGTCCTGGGGAGGAAACCAGGTACGAGTGGTGGTGGAAATGGGAATCGGGACGAAGAAAATGGCAAAGTCAATTGCAGCGAGCCCAGACGAGAGTTTCAGCGGGCGGCTGATGTCCTGGCCGGAGCGGATCAAGAGTTACTACAACGATGTCCGGACAGAGATGAAGAGGGTGACATCACCTTCCTTCAAGGAAGTGCAAGCCACCACCAGCGTGGTGATCATCACTGTGTTTCTGTTCGGGCTTTACTTCTGGGGTGTGGACACGGTTATCGGACGGGCGATCGACTGGGTGCTGCGCACGCTCTCGCACCGCGGCTGACCAACCCCAACCCGCAACGCCGGGCACGCTGGGGACCCCGAGGAAGGACAGAAATTCTTGAGAACCAAGCAAGCTATGCAAGACGAAGAAAAGACCGAGGGCGGCGCAAGCAGTCCGGAATCGCAGGCTCAAGATAGCGCCGCGCCGTCGAGCGCTGAATCGGTAGTGGCCGGTGAGCCTCCCCGCAACCCGAACATGAAGTGGTACATCATCCACTCCTATTCCGGGTTCGAGCGCAAGGTGAAGGAGTCGCTAGAATCGCGCGTCCAAGCCTTCGGCTTGCAGGACAAGATCGGACGGGTGCTGATCCCGACGGAGCCGGTGACCGAAGTACGCGGCGGCAAGAAGTACACCACAGAGCGCATGTTTTATCCCGGCTACGTGCTGGTGGAAATGGACATGGATGATCATGTCTGGCACGTGGTGAAGTCCACGCCACGCGTGACTGGGTTTGTGGGAACTGGGCAGCAGCCCACTCCGCTTTCGGAAGAAGAGGTCAGCCATATTGTTTACCGGGTAAGCGAGGGGAAGGACAAACCGAAGCTCAAGGTCAAGTTCGAGAAGAACGAGGCGGTAAAAATCACCGAAGGGCCGTTCGCCAGCTTCGACGGGATCGTGGATGAGGTCAACGAAGATCGCGAGACTCTGAAGGTAATGGTCACGATTTTCGGGCGCTCGACACCGGTTGAACTGGAATTCAACCAGGTGGAGAAAAAGGATTCATAAATGGCAAAGAAGGTCACAGGATCGGTAAAGCTTCAAATCGCGGCGGGCAAGGCCACGCCAGCTCCGCCGGTGGGACCGGCGCTGGGCCAGGCGCAGATCAACATTATGGAGTTCTGCAAACAGTTCAACGCGCGTACCAACGCGAAGGAACTGGAAGGACTGATTGTCCCGGTGGTGGTAACGGTCTACAACGACCGCTCGTTCACGTTCATCACGAAGACGCCGCCGGCTTCGGTTTTGCTCAAGCGCGCCGCCGGTATCGCCAAGGGGTCAGGCACACCGAACAAGGACAAGGTGGGCAAGGTCACCGCAAAGCAGGTGGAGGACATCGCCAAGCACAAGATGCCGGATCTGAATGCGGCTTCGGTCGAGGCCGCGACTAAGAGCGTGCGCGGTACGGCGAGGTCGATGGGGATTGATGTAATTGGATAGGGACGGGTCCCCCGACCCGTCCTATGCGGGTCGAAGACCACAAGTTTTGCTGGCAGAAGTACAGTCGAAAATACTACGGCCCGGCAGAGTAACGCTGGGCGGTGGGAGACGGGGAACAAATGAGAAAAGCTGGGAAAAACATCACGAAGGCACGAACGGCGGTGGAGAAGCGTCCGTACACCCTTCAGGAGGCCGTCCCCCTGCTGCAGAAAGTGAAATTCGCGAAGTTTGACGAGACGGTTGAAGTCACGCTGCGTCTGGGAGTTGATCCCAAGCACGCCGATCAGATGGTGCGTGGCACGGTGGTGCTGCCGCACGGACTGGGCAAATCCAAAAAAGTTCTGGTGATTGCCAGCGGCGAAAAAGTGAAAGAGGCCGAGGCGGCGGGCGCCGATTTCGTGGGCGGCGAAGACATGGTCGAGAAGATCACCAAGGAGAACTGGACCGACTTCGACGCGCTTATTGCCACGCCTGACGTGATGAAGTCAGTCGGACGGCTAGGCAAGATTCTTGGTCCCAAGGGCCTGATGCCGAACCCGAAGACCGGCACGGTCACGTTCGACGTGGCCAGGGCGGTGCAGGAAGTGAAGGCCGGTAAAGTCGAGTTCCGTACCGATAAAACCGCCTTGGTTCACGTGCCGGTGGGGAAGATTTCGTTTCCTCCCGAAAAGCTGGTCGAGAACGCCAGTACGCTGATCACCAGTGTGGTCAAAGCGAAGCCGTCCGTGGCCAAGGGCAAGTACATCAAGGGATGCACACTTAGTTCCAGTATGGGCCCGGGAATCCCCATTGACACCACGGCGGTCGAGACTGCGGCGAAAGCGTAAGTAAGGATGCGGCCCTTTCGCGCACCGGGGCGAATCGGGGCCACTCAGATCCTTCGGCGCCAGAAGCAGGCCTTAAAAGGGGTTAAAGGATGGCGGTTAGCAAAGCAAAAAAGATTGAACAGGTGGAGGAGTTGGGCAACGAACTTAAGAGTGTGCCCAACGTGATCGTAGCGACATTCGGCAAACTCACAGTGGCGCAAGATTTCGAGCTGCGCAAAGCGCTACGAGCCTCGGGCGCTCGCTATCGCGTGGTCAAGAACACGCTGGCTGAGCGCGCCGCCAAGGGAAGCAAAGTCGAAGAAATTCTGAAGAACTTGGAAGGCCGGACCTCGATTGCCTACACGCAGGGAGATCCGGTAGCGCTGGCCAAGGCGTTGGCGAAGTATGCCAAGGACAATCCGGAGTTCACGTTCAAGGCAGGCGTAGTAGAAGGCCGCGTGGTCTCGACCAAAGAGATCGAGGCGCTGGCCACAATGCCTTCCAAGGAGGAGATCTACTCCAAGCTCCTCTTCCTGATCAATGCTTCGGCGCGGCGACTGGTCACGGTTATGAATGCTGTTGGCCGCGATTTGGCCATTGTCGTGAGTCAAGGCGTGGAGAAGCAGAAGTTCAAAGAGGCTTGATAGCCGGCTTAGTGAGCCGCACGAAATCAGCAAATTGATAACTCTAAAGTGGAGAAATAGATATGGCGGATCTGCAGCAGTTGGAAGAACAAATTGTGGGGCTGTCACTGCTCGAGGCGGCATCCCTGGTTAAGAAGCTCGAGGAGCGCCTTGGCGTTTCAGCGGCGGCGGCGGCTCCGGTGATGGTCAGCGGCGGCGGTGCGGGTGCCGGCGCGGGCGCTGCGCCGGCTGAGGAAAAGACGGAATTCAGCGTTGTTCTAAAGGAAGTGGGAGCCAATAAGATCAACGTGATCAAGGCTGTACGTGAGGTGACCAGCCTGGGCCTGAAGGAGGCCAAAGACCTGGTCGATGGCGCTCCTAAACCGATAAAAGAGGGTGTCTCCAAGGAAGAGGCGGAGAACATCAGGAAGAAGTTCACCGATGCCGGAGCGACCGTGGAAGTTAAGTAGCGGGCGTCTGGCTGGGCATGCGCCTGCCGTCCTTTCGGCTAGGTATGGACGGGATAGGGGTGGCGAGGCGTGTGCGGCGGATGAGCTGCACGTCAGTACGTGTAAGCGCACGATGTCACTGGATGAACCCTGGGGAACAGTGTTAACATCTATATAACTATATAAATGGCGCTTTCCTCGTTGACGCGAACTGATGGCGGTTCTGAGTTCCACAGTATCCAGCAAGTGGAACGGAATCGCTGAGAAGAGTTTGGCAGCCTGTCCCGCGGGCGGCGGGACGGAACAGGCCTTAGAACTGGCGCGGAAACATATAACTGATGAAAGGCAAATAGACGCATTTGGCGCCTGCGGGGAAACTCGTCCCTGCGGGTGCCCGCGTATTTTCCCCGTTTCCATGCACGCGTAGTGCTTACGGCGCGTCTTTCGCGCCCCATTCCTCTGTTTTGGTCGCGGCCGACGGTCGCGCTTGAAAGTTGGGAGTCCGTAGAATGCCGACAACGAAGAATATCCTTCCTAAGCGTTTTGATTTTTCAAAAATTCCGGCCACCATCCAGATTCCAAACCTGATCGAGGTTCAGAAGCGCTCCTATGATCGCTTCCTGCAGATGGATCGGCTGCCGAGTGAGCGCGACGATGCCGGGCTCCAGGCGGTCTTTCAGTCCGTGTTCCCGATCACTGATTTCCGCAATGTCTCGCAATTGGAGTTCGTGGACTACGCAATCGGCAACTGGGAGTGCAAGTGCGGCCACTTGAAAGGTCTGCACCACCTGCGTACGACCTGCCGCAATTGCGGATCGACTGTCATCACCGATCCATTTCACCCTGGTGATGTGCTCTGCAGCAAGTGCGGCACATACAATTCCAACACTCCGGACTTCTGCAACAAGTGCGGTGACCCCGTCGGCCTGCAATTGAAGTATGACGTCAGCGAGTGCGAAGAGCGCGGCATGACCTATTCGGCGCCGCTCAAGGTGACCATGCGCCTGACAATCTATGAAAAGGATGCGGAGACTGGCAATCGCTCTATCCGCGACATAAAGGAGCAGGAGGTCTTTTTCGGTGACGTGCCACTGATGACCGCCAACGGCACATTTATTGTCAATGGCACCGAGCGT
>QIAR01000370.1 GCA_003225595.1 Acidobacteriota bacterium
TCAGTGACTGTTCCGCAGTGCTCATATCAAAGCAATAGCTGCACTTCTCATTTTTTTAGTATCGGATTGTATCCATCGCTAATCAGCTTGCTGCGCGAGGTCTCGGCGTCCTGGATATCCGCAAACGGCCCCACTTGCACGTGGAACAGCTTGTCCGAGGGTGAGTTGCTGGCTGCGAATGCCGCATATTGTTTCTTCTTCAAGGCACCGACCAAGGCCTCCGCATCTTCCTGCTTGCTGACTGCAGCCACCTGGACATAGTAGCCGTTCTGCGGGGGGGCGGCGGTCAGATTTGGAGTTGCATGCTTGCCGGTATTTTCCTCTGTGGTACTCGACCCACTTTCGGATTCCTTGGTTGCCATTTGCGGGTTGGCATTTTTTTGTGCCACAGATTTATAGAATGTCAGCTGATCGGAGGAAGAACTGGTGGGGCTAGTTGATCTCACCCCTGAGGGTCGGACGGCCGGGTTGGCTGCGGCTGGCGAAATGATCGGGTCACCTGCGCTAGTCTCAGATTTCGCCGAATTCCGCCCTATTGAAAATCCGAGCCCGAAGAACACGGCACAGACTACAACTAGTCCAAAAAACAACACCAGCATCTTGCCCGTGCCCAACGTAACTTCCGTATCTTGAGAACTTGCCATTCGCCTACTCCCTAAGAACGAATCTTCAGCCCGTGGTGCTTCCTTGCGAACCTGCTCCATCCGTCTTTCCTAAGAACTTCTGGAGGCCTGAAAAGAAGTCCACCGGTACTGGGAACACCACCGTCGTGTTCTTCTCTACGCCTATTTCCGTCAATGTCTGCAAGTAGCGGAGCTGCACGCTGACAGGCTCGGTAGCCAGCAACTTCGCCGCGTCCACCAGGCGTTGTGCGGCAGAGAATTCGCCCTCAGCATGAATGATCTTGGACCGCTTCTCGCGCTCCGCTTCGGCCTGCTTGGCCATGGCGCGCAGCATGGACTCGGGCATATCCACTTGCTTGACCTCCACATTCGCAACTTTTACCCCCCAAGGCGCAGTATGCGTGTCGAGGATACTTTGCAGCCGCAAATTGATTTTCTCGCGATGCGCCAGCAGTTCGTCGAGTTCCTGTTCCCCGAGCACCGAACGCAGCGTGGTTTGCGCGAACTGTGAGGTCTGGTAGACATAATTCGAGACTTCGACTACGGCGCGCCGAGGATCAATTACACGCAGGAAAATTACGGCATTGACCTTGAGCGTGACATTGTCACGGGTGATGATGTCCTGCGGGGGAACTTCCAGTGCCTCTTGCCGCAGCGAGATACGCACCATCCGGTCAACGGGCGCGAACACCAGGATGATGCCCGGACCCTTGGCTTGGTCCAATAACCTGCCCAGGCGAAATATCACACCGCGTTCGTACTCCGCCAGAATCTTGATGGAACTTAGCAGGTAGATAACGACAATGATGATTGCGATGGTAGAGAAGCCAAACCCAAGCTCCATCTGCGCCTCCAAGCCAACTTGCAAGGAATGCTACTGTGGCGGATTGTATATCAACTCCCCCGGCGTGGGCTGTATTTCCCAGGAGTCGTAGTTGCCTGCTCAGATACGCGCTGAAGCCGCGGTCGAGGATCGGCTATGAAACCGGCGCTGGTGCTCGGGAACCTTCCAGCACGGGCACGGGATCGACGTGCAAGTGCAAGCCCTCCACGCCCCGAACCACCACTTTCCTTCCAGCAGCCACATCAACCGACGACACCGCATCCCAGAGTTCGCCGTGGACGAAAACTTTCCCCTGAGGAGTCAGTGCGGACTGGGCTACGCCCACTTCGCCCACGATCCCCTGCGCACCCGTCACAACCTTGTTGCGGCGCGCCTTCATCGCAATGCTCATCAGGAAGGCAGTAATCACCCCCAAGGGAATGCTGACGGCGAGGGCGGTGAGCAGGTGAACCCGCATTTCAGGAATCGGCGCGTCCACCAGCATCAAGGCTCCCAGGGTAAGCAGAACGATGCCGCCGACCGTGAGCACGCCGTGACTGGCAAGTTTGGCTTCCAGAGCGAACAGAACGAAAGCGCCCACAATCAACGCCAGGGCGGCAAAGCGAGTGGGCAGCAGGTTGAGCGCAAACGCCGCCAGCAGGATGAACACTACTCCTACTGTGCCCGGGAGCACGGCTCCCGGATGATTGAACTCGGCGTAGAGCGCCAACGCCCCGATAGCCAACAGGATGAATGCGATATTCGGATCCATAATGAAGGCGAGAATCCGCTGCTTCAGAGTCATTTCAAACGGCAGGATCGCCTGGCCCGTCAGCTTCAACGTGATGGTTTGCCCGTTGAAACGCTTGATTGCTTTTCCATCGATCTGTTTAAACAACTCCTCTTCGTTTGAAGCGATGTAATCGATAAGCTTCTGAGAGAGAGCTTCCTGATCGGTGAACGATTTTGATTCGCGTACCGCGCTTTCCGCTATCCCGACATTGCGCCCGCGCTTGGAAACCACCGAGCGCATAAGAGCAGCGGAGTCGTTTTCCATTTTTTGTTTCATCACGTCGTCAATCTTGCCACCACCAAGAGTCACAGGGTGCGCTGCGCCGGTATTCGTGCCCGGCGCCATGGCGGCCACATCCGCCGCTTCAAGAATGAAGAATCCGGCTGAAGCGGCGCGGCTACCGCTGGGTGTGACATAGATGATGACCGGTACCGGTGAGGCAATAATCTTTTCGATGATGTCGCGTGTCGATTCGAGCAGTCCGCCCGGCGTGTTCAGCTCAATCAGGACCGCCTGATCTTTGTTCCGCTCGGCGGTGGCCAGAGCGCGTCCCACATATTCGTCCGTGATGGGGTGGATGGTATCGTGAAGCACGATCTTCAGCACTTGTCCCGAAGCCGCCGCGGAAAACGCAATAAGAAGCGAACACACCGGAAGCAGATGAAGCAACATTCGACGAGCGGAAAATGATTTCATGGGTTGGGCAGCGGCTGCGCTTTCTCCGCGAGCTTGGCTGCGGCGGCGCGTTTCAGGGCTAAGACCTCCGGCATTAGAAGGTTTAAATTGCAATGCCCCGATCAATGCTCTGGGCCGGCCGCTTCACTTCTATTCTCTCTCAAATCGAGCCGGGCGTGCACGAAGCAGCGGTTGAAGGACCAAGCAGATCGCAGTCATGCGACCCTAAATGACGCAGCAATTCAACAATCGAAAGAATCCTTCTATTTCGCGATACACCGCTGAAACTTATCGGGACTGACGCATTGCAGTAAAAACACCGGCACAATCCTGATTATAGCGGCCTTAAACGGCTACTCTCTTCGAGGGTTCGTCTGCAGGAGACTGGCTCGATACCCCCGCTGGCTTTGGCTCTGACCAGCCAGGCAGGTTCGTGCTGCCGGTAATCAACCGGGCCCCACGCTCGTAGGTGAAATACGACCAAGCCCATTGGATGAGCACGATCAACCGGTTCCGGAACCCAATCAAAAAGAAAATGTGAATAAACAACCATGCAAGCCAGGCGACAAATCCGGAAATGTGAATTTTTCCAAACTGAGCGACAGCAGCAGCGCGCCCAATTGTCGCTAGACTGCCTTTATCGAAGTAGTGGAAATTTCTGCGTGCTTCTCCTTTGAGCTCTCTGCCGATTGTATGAGCGACGAACCTGCCCTCCTGAATGGCCACCGGGGCGACGCCTGGAAGCAAATTGCCGTGCTCATCTTTCAGTGCGGCCAGGTCACCGATTATGAATACCTCGGGATGGCCAGGGATGCTGAGGTCGGGCTGCACCAGGACGCGGCCAGCGCGATCCACCGGAGCGGCGAGTTTCTTGCCCAGCGGTGACGCGGCCACCCCGGCCGCCCACAGGATCACTGCAGCGGGGAGGCGGCTCTCGCCTATGCGAATCGCACCCGGCTCGACACCCGTAACCATGGTGGAGGTTCGGACTTCGACACCAAGATTACCAAGCTGTTTTTCAGCGCTACGAGAGAGGTCTTCCGGGTAGGTGGGCAGGATCCGTGGCCCGCCTTCGAGCAGAAGGATATGGGTGCTCCGCGGATCGATTTTGCGGAACTCATGAGCCAAGACATGCCGTGCAATCTCTGCCAAAGTGCCTGCCAATTCAACGCCAGTCGGCCCGCCGCCGACCACGACGAAATTCAGTGATACAGCGCCCTCACCGCCGGCGGCCTGTCGTTCGGCCAGTTCAAACGCCAGGAGAACGCGACGGCGGATTTCGAGGGCGTCCTCGATAGTTTTCAGCCCCGGCGCCCACGGCTCCCACTCGTCGTGCCCGAAGTATGCATGTCTGGCACCCGCGGCAACGATCAGGTAGTCGTACGGAATCTGCTGTTCAGACGTGATCACAATGCGGCGGTCGAGGTCGAAATTACTGACCTCCTCCATCAGGACTTCTACGTTCGAGCGACGGCCCAAAACCCAGCGGATCGGAGCCGCGATTTCACCTGGGGAAAGACCAGCGGTCGCCACTTGATAGAGGAGCGGTTGAAAGGTGTGATGATTTTTGCGGTCCACCACCGTTACCTGAACTGGATAACGCGCAAGCAAACGAGCTGCATTCAGGCCACCGAATCCGGCTCCTACAACCACTACGCGAGGTGTGCTCTTGCTGTCCATGTTTCCTGCTTATAAGATTCGGTGAATGGCAGCCAGGTCCAAAAGTTTTCCGCAGGATGTCACCTCCGAGCGCTGTGTCAAAAGAATAAAGCTAAGAAAAGCAGAATCAGAGAAAGGGACCAGCACCGCACTGAGCCTCGCAGGAGGAATGGCCTGGCTTCAGGTAGCGGTTGGCTATGCCCTCATCGAGGTCGTGCTCTGGACGCCGCGCGGTCGCGCCCAGTCCGCAGTAATGCTCATGGCCACAGTCTGCATCCTGCTGTTTACGGGATTCGGCCATTATTCCGCGCGGGAATTGGGTCTTAGACTGCCATCACTCAAAGGAGCAGCCTGGATCTTGACCAGCGGCTTAATTGCGGCCGCGGGCATCGTAGCAGGCGCGGGTTTGATGGGCGAAAACTTTCCGGCCAATACGACATGGCCAACCGTGAATGGCGCCTGGCAGTACGCGATCTGGGGCATGGTCCAGCAGTTCATTCTGCAGTCATTTTTCTACGTGCGGCTTGAATCTGTTTTGGGTAGCGGTCGGGCGGTATTGGCGACGGCATTCCTGTTTTCCGCTGCTCACATTCCGAGTCCGGTCCTGACCGTGGCGACCCTGTTGGGAGCTTTGTTCTTCTGCGAAATGTTTCGCCGCTGTCGCAGCATCTACCCACTGGGTATCGTACACGCGATGCTGGGTCTAGCCATGGCCGTGAGTTTTCCTGACACCCTCCTGCGGCACATGCGGGTGGGATTGGGCTACCTGCATTTTCGTTGAGATTGAGCCCAACCCTTCACCTCAGCCCGGTTTTCTTGACACGAGCGGTGAAATAATTTACATAGTAAGTGATCACTTACTAAGCGGACACTTACCGTGGCGACCACACAAATCCGATTTTCGGCGGCAGATCGGCGGGAGCAAATCCTTGAAGTTGCAACCCGTCTCTTTGCGAGGCAAGGCTACCAAGGCACGACCACCAAGCAAATCTCGGACCACGCACGGGTGAATGAGGCCTTAGTCTTCCGACATTTCCCCAGCAAGGAAGAGCTTTATTGGGCGGTGATCGAGCGTAAGATCAACAGCGCTTGTCCTCGCGAGCGCCTGCGCGAAAACCTGGAGATTGGCGGAGATGATCTAGTGATCTTCGCCCGTTTGGGAGCCGAAATCCTGGAGCGGCGTGCGAACGACCAGACGCTCTCACGGCTCCTGCTCTTCAGCGCCCTGGAGAACCACCGGTTATCGCATCGCTTTTTCAGAACTTATGTCGCCGAATACTACGACATGCTGGCAGATTTTATTCGCAAACGGATAGCGGAGGGTCGATTCCGTGACGTGGACCCGTTGCTCGCTGCACGAGGCTTCCTCGGCATGGTCATCTATCACTCCTGGGTGCAGGAGCTATTTGGGGGTAGACGCTTTCAGGATTTCAACGTCCAACAAGTAAGCCGTACTCTGGCCAAAATCTGGCTTCAAGGCATGCTGGCGGAGACAAAGATTGCGCCCCCAAATCGTGTAACAAAATCCAAAAACGGAAGCAGTCGTAATCATTCCAGAGAGTAGGACATGCGGCTCGCATTCACAGCCACTAGGGTTTTTCGTCGTTGGATGCTCGCGTTTTTGGCGGCAGGTTCTCTCGGGCTGCTGACTTCTTGTACGGGCACGAAAGCCGCGCCACCGGTGCCAACTGCCGTTCCAGTACTTGCGGCGACCGTAGAGCAGAAAAATGTTCCTCAGCAGGTGCGCGCGATTGGCGCAGTCGAATCTTACTCGACGGTTTCCGTGAAGACGCAGATCACGGGCGAACTGACAGGTGTCTTTTTCAAGGAAGGTCAGGACGTCAAGAAGGGCCAGCTTC
>QIAR01000809.1:0-428 GCA_003225595.1 Acidobacteriota bacterium
GGTCGCGCTTAAAGATACATCGGCCACCACTTCGCCGCCACCGCGGGGTGGCTCGCCCTTCGTGGTTTCGAAAGCGAGGGGTCGGCTGCTTCTTTCGCTGTAGAATGGCGGCCTTGGGAATTTGAACAATGCTTTAATTCCCCGCTCAAAGTTCTCGGTAGCTTTTGGGCCTTCGATGTATTCAGGTTCTTTCATGGTATTGAGTGTAACCGTATGACATTAAAAAAGAACAATACCCCAAGTGGAAAGGGGCTCTCCAAGGAACAAACCAGCCATTCCCAACCACCAATCCTTCCAGAATCTACAAAACTTGAGTCGCCACCAGCCGAATCCCATTGCGAAGAATCCGAGAACCAAAAGAAGCATTGGCTCGATTACGTAACGTTCGGCATGGAGCTGTTTGGACTTGTCGTGCTTGCCGTTTACGC
>QIAR01000809.1:497-2099 GCA_003225595.1 Acidobacteriota bacterium
CCGCCAAAACCGCTGCTGAGACGGCTAGTCAAACTTTGAAAATAACTCAGCGTGCCTACGTCACCATAGGACGAGCCGATGGTATAGCCGCAGAGTTCCTTATGCCCAAGGAACCAAAGGGTAATGTTGGTGTTGTCATTTATTTTCAGAATAGCGGACATCTTCCGGACAAGTTCAACTGGGGAATCCTCACTGGCTTGGGTCTGGAAAGTAAATCTTCTCCAAAATTCACTCCCATGACGCGCACCAAGAATCGCAAGGACGGGTCTATGGGAGAAAGCGGGGGTATAACGATAGCTAGTGGTTCCGTCCATGTAGGCGACTTCGGAGAGATATCGCAAGAGGATGCTAACCGCCTCGCGCACAGCAATCAATTGGCTCTCATTTGGGGAGCCTATGAATATTGCGATGACCTCGGAACTTACGCATGTAGGCAGTTCCACATCTATTACAAGGGATTTCCCTACAATACATTTTCGAGCCGTCATCGATATCGAGTGTCCGTCCTTCATGCATAAGGTGGCGTCGCCCGATCCCAATCTCGACTATCTGCCCGCTTGCAAGACCTCGGCTGAACACCAACAAGAACAATAGCCCTGTCACGGCAAGCCAGCTTCAAGCACGACATCGTCATCGAGCCGTCTCGCGTCGATGAAACTCCACTCGGCGGCATGCTGTGGAGCGAAGCGGATTTCGAAGAGGAAGAGGAAGGCGACGCGGAAGAAGGCGACGTAGAAGAAGCGAATCAAGAGGCCCAGGCCGAGGCGGAGGACGCCAACCCATGATTCTGCCGCAGCTTTTGCTACAATCGCTTCGAGATGACTCCGCATTCGCCATTCACCGATGTCCGAACCGCCATCGAGGAAATCCGTGCTGGCCGCATGATTGTGGTCGTCGACGATGAAGACCGCGAGAACGAAGGCGACCTAACCCTTGCCGCAGAGAAAGTTACACCAGAAACCATCAACTTCATGGCGAAGTATGGGCGGGGCCTGGTTTGCCTGGCGTTGACCGATGAGCGGCTGGAGCATCTGCGGATCGGTCCCATGACAGCGCAAAACACCTCGCAGTACGGGACAGCGTTTTGCGAAGCCATCGATGCCCGGGAAGGCGTGACCACCGGTATTTCCGCGTACGATCGCGCCCGCACCATCAAGGTCGCAATCGACCCGGCCACCCGTCCTGCGGGACACGTCTTCCCTCTGCGCGCGCGTAAAGGCGGCGTTCTGGTGCGTGCGGGCCAAACCGAAGCATCGGTCGACCTGGCGCGATTGGCGGGGCTGATTCCCGCCGGGGTGATTTGCGAAATTATGAAAGACGACGGGACCATGGCCCGCGTCCCAGACCTGATTGAGTTCTGCAAGACACACAATTTCAAAATGCTCACCGTCGCCGAGCTCATCCGTTATCGCATGGCGCATGAGCGCTATGTTCATCGTGTGGGCGAAGCCCTGGTGGATACTCCGCACGGCGAATTCCGCCTCATCGCCTACGAAAGTGAAATTGATGGCGGCGAATCGCACGTCGCGCTGGTGCGCGGAGAAATCGAGGCCGATGGCGAGCCCGTGCTGGTCCGCATGCATGCCCATTGTTTGATGGGCG
>QIAR01000371.1 GCA_003225595.1 Acidobacteriota bacterium
TGATGATCAGGCGGCGCACGCCGAGAGTCTAGCAGGGAACTCTTATCCGCGCGCGACGTGGTTTGACCGTCCTTTCGAAGCTCGCGTAGACTCAGATCAGCGAGCGTCCAGCGAATGCCCTCAGCATAACTCCGCGTATACTTCGCTGAGTGGGGCGCGAGGGCGGTTAGCTCAGTTGGTTAGAGCGCCTGCCTTACAAGCAGGAGGTCGCAGGTTCGAGTCCTGCACTGCCCACCATGTTTCTGCTGTGGAATCAAGCGCGTAGCAGCGCTTTGCTGTTTTCATCCTGCACGGGCAATTTCTCACTGTGCCCAGTTTTGTGCCTACCTAATCGCGCCATGGCATCAAGGACGGCATCCTCGGAAGGGTGAACGTAGCGAGCGGAGATGGCAATGGAGCTGTGCCCCGCGATCCTCGCCAGAGTCCACACGTCGCAGCCTGAGGCACCAAGCGGGTAAGAAAAGTGTGGCGCAGAGTGTAGAGCACAAAAGGCAGCACCTTGGAAAGCTTCAGCGCTTTCATGTGCTGCTTCTTCAGGCTGGAGGGTTCGACATGGCCGCTCTGGGTAGGGGCAGGCCATACCCAGCCCTCCAGCGGTCGGCCAGCGGCTTCCCAGAGGGCTTCTAGCACTGCTCTGACCCTTTGAGTCATGGGAAGCATACGACGCGCCGCTTTCGTCTTGCCGTGAGTTATCAACAGCGTTCCATTCCGACCATTCACCCACCTCATGGATTCCCAGCGGAGGCGATAGCATTCTTCCGGCCGCATCCCGGTATCAACAAGAACCGTGGCCAGATCAGCCAACAGGCTGCTGCCAGTCGCGAGATAACGGGCTTCTTCTTCCGGAGTGATGACACGCTCGCGGTGACGTTCACCGGGCAGCATTTTGATCTTCGGTGCGGCGCCGAGCTCGCCCCATTCCACAGCAATCCTCAGAACCCGGCGCAGAATGCGCAGCGAAGCGTTGACGGAGCTTACCTGGAGTCCCTTTGCCTGTCGATGGCTGGCGAAGTCGGCGACGTTCTCGCTGGTGATGGAATCGAGCGTTAGGTTCGCCAAGGGCGGATAGTTTTTGATGGCGAGCAGGCCCACGCGGTAGAAATCCCGCCACGTCTTCGGTGTAGTCGTTGACTCCGCCCACGGTTCGAAGCGTTTCGTCGAAAACTCAGCGAGCGCGGGAACTGGTTTTTTCTCCCGGATCCCGACTTCGCCTTTTGCTAGAGACGTGCGGTGCGCATCCTCCATCTGTCGCGCCACTTTGTTATTGCGCTGCTTCGTGGACTCTCGTATGACTTCGCCCTTCCACGTGAACTTGTACCAGTAGATACGACCGCGCTTGTAAATCATGTCTCCGTTGTTCATTTTTACGGGGCCGACCGCCCAATTTTCCGTTCTCACGCGAGCTACTAGCTTTACGTTTTGATTTCACTGCGCCCCGGCAGGCCGGGCAGTAGCAAAGGAGAGGGATTTTGTGAATCGCGCACTTCATGTTTACAAAGGTAAACCTAACATGATAGGTTAATCAAGGACATTCTGCTATGATTTCGGGAGCTGCTCATCAAATGCCTTTGCGGGGCGAGTCCGTAACCCGCCCCGCCCTTGGGTTTGCTTGGTGGCGTAACCCTCCATCCCGGCCAGGACGAACTTTTGTTGCGCGAAAGTCCTGTAAAGCTTGTCGCTGGTGCGAGTTGTGTCATGCCGTGCTTGATTGGTGACTCTGCTGATTTGGTGATTGCGAGATTGAAAACTCCAATACTCGAATGCTGAAAAACTCAGGGCCCGACGCACTCGATAAATTCCTTGATGGTGCTGTACACCGCGCCTTCAGGATGTGCCTTGCCGTTGTAGTCCTTGCGCGTGTCGCCAATCCGGACGCGGAACACCTTTCCTACAAAAGCCGTCTTGCTCATCCGCTGGCGTTTGCGCGGTGGGGCACCAAACGCCATGATCCACACGCGACGGTACAAAGAACTGCGCTTCACCTCAGGTGAGGCGGCATTTCCCATATTGAAGAATCCGCAGACTGGCGCTTGATCAGAAACCCTCTTGCAATCAAGCCTGCATTTCCATGTTGGTCTGACCTGGCCGTCGTCAGCACGTGATCGGAAGCGCGGGTCAGGGTAAATGACGGCCCCGACGCACATCACCTCAGCCTCGCATTCAGCATAGCGCGGATACGCATCCTCGCGGCAGATTGGATCGGGCCCGTCGTGCTCAACGGGCCTGTCCGACACAGTTCGCCTCTCCATCGCAGCCGTTTCCCCCCAGCCCAGCGGTCCAAATCGGCCTTGCGAAAGCGTAGAGCCTTGTTGCCGATGCGAACGAACGGAATGGAACGCTGTCTCACGCCCTTGCGAATGAATCCGGTAGACATGCCCAGGTACTTTGCGGTCCTGCGAATATCCCAGTAGTCGTTGACTTCGGAATGTGCCATTAAATTTTCTCCTAGTGACGGGCGATGTATGCACCAGCGATTCTGGTGCTGCCTCAGCACCCGTGAGCGTAAGCTCCGGGACTAGAGGGGCCTTTCTCTTGTGCGGAATTCCCGCAGATCGTCGGCGAGAACCACATGAACGTGAACTCGTCCTCGATGTTTAGCCTACCTATTGAACTGGCCCTCAACAAGCGGTCGCGGTTTGGCCAAAATTGATTCTAAATTTTAGCAACTGGGAGCATCCGCTCGGGGATTGCGTCTCTCCGAGCATGCTGCCTCGCATTCTTGCTTCTCGAAGCTCTCTTGCGCAACACGTTGAATGCGAGTACGGCGACGGTACTGTCCAGGCGAGGAGGGATAACAGTCCAAAGGCTTTGCGAGCAGCACCAACCTGCGAAATGCTCGTCCTCAAGCCAGATCATGCGTCTATTCATGGCTGTACCTTTCGCGCGGAGGCGAGGAACAAGAATGGCAACCGCTTCATCCGGCTGTTGTTGTGCCGTTTCTCGGGATGTATCCTTCCTTCGCTAGAAGTTCTTGCAGATGGACCAGAACGGTCTTTTCTGCCTCGTCCTTATCTCGAGCAACACCTTCAAACGACATTTCGTCATCGGCACGTGTGATGACATTGCGGTAGTAGCTGAACGTCAATGTCTTGGGATCACGCGTAGGATAGACTTCGGCCACAAATGGCCCTTCGACGATGCGCATAGCCGGACTCCCCCTTCTTCCTCAAAGGAACTGAAGCGCCATCGTACCGACAAACCGGCGAGCGGCTCTGGTCATTGATTGGGCGGGTTTAGACCCTCAACTTTAATGTGTGTCATGAATCGTGTCATACCAGATGTCATACCAGATGTAATACCCGATTTAAATCAAGCGAAACGTAAGGGCAACTAGGAAGCCGGAGTCATGGAGAAACTCCACTCTCCCCGCGATCAGATCGGATGTTAATGACCTGCCGTTCGCCTACTGTATCGAACTTGCTGCAGCTGAAAAAGCGGGTATTGGAATTGGAGCCAATGAGTCGGACTGTCCCGACTACGAGGACTAGGATAACCGCAAGAATCACCGCATATTCTGCGATATCTTGAGCGGTTTCGTCAGACCAAAAAGGGTGCACACTTCTCGAAATAGGCGAGAGGATTGTGGCGCTTAGCATAGTGCGTTTTCGATATATTTCCACCGACATACCCGGGTCTGGGTACGCCTTCTACATAGGCCCTCCAATCTTGCCGTTCTTTCGCAACTCGCGAATGACGTTATCTATGGCCACAGGGTCCATCCGCAGGTCGCCAGCAAAACCTTTGTAGATCGCCTGACCAGTCGTGAGCACGAAGTAGTTGCTGATCGAGGGGTGAGAATCCGCGTAGTACGAAGCGGCCACTCCGTAGGTCGTTGCGAGTTCATTCAGGTATTTCATCACCGGGTTGCCTATAACGCAGCTGAAATCCTGATTTTCCTCCACAACGATGAACACATGCTCCACACGCGGAACCTGCGCCCAAGAGGCGGCACCCAAAATGAAAAGCGGGAGCTAGAAAAAGCCCCGATCCGGCACCGGAGCTTTTGTTCCTCCATTCCACGTCGGGGGTGGGGGGCGGCTGCCCGTTTCGGTCTTACCCGCCCGCGGATCGGCCGAAATCACGTGCCGAACATGGCGATCACATAATTAGAAGGAGGCCCGGAGAAGGGGGAGAAGCAAGTAGATTCGGTTCCGAGTCACTCGTCCTAGCAATCACCCTGAAAACTTGGGATGAAGGGCTGCCAGCGTTTCCAGGAGAACTGAGCAATACGCCTTTGCACTTTCCTCCGTCAATGAAGTCTCGTCTTTCACCCATGGCAGCAAATGCTCGATAGCCCTGGCGCTCACCTCAAAATTCTGTTCGCTTCGCTCTGCAATACCAGAAGTATTCCCATTCGAGTTCGCCGCTACCATGCGGTCAGGTTCCCATCGAAGGTTCGCAACGATGTGCCGCAGAGCTCTGTGGATCCCTGCCAGGAAAAACAAGGCAAAACCGGCGAACAGTCCGGCACTGATGCTGTCCCACCAGAATCCAAAGGCTACGGTTCCCGCGAGTACCGCGACCGCTAGAATCGTGTCGTAAATCCAGTTGGCAGACAGATCAAGAACCATAGCTTTCTTGGGTTTCTTAGCCAGGGAGGCAATCCGGCCTTGCATCTGGCTCGCCAAGGGACTAATCCAACGTTGGAGGTTGGTGGCTAAGGACGGCCGTCTTCTTTCTATATCCGTATACATTTCTTATTGCCTCCACCCAACAGTCGACAGGTCGATTCTAAGATGGGCTTTGTGGTACTCCGACGTAACGAAAGGACATTGCCAAATTCGACTCGAGCACCTGCCCGTTACTGGCGCCCATGTTATAAGCAGCCGGTGCTATTGCCAGTGTTGGAGAAGTGGGGGTCTACTCCGTCGCGTGTGCTTCGAGCTAGCAGGAACCTTTCTATCTACTTGCGCCCGCTAGCGTCGTGAAGACAGTATTTTGTTGCGGCAGTTGGCCGCCAGGAGGGGACCGTTGGAACATCTTTTTTGTCTTCGCTGTAATCGGGACTTCGAGGCAGGACAGAAGTCCGTTGGTGTATTCATGTTCGCGCAGACCGTGGGAATAAAACCGCGGCAAAAGTCGGCGGCACAGCGGATCTGTTTCTGTCCCCAGTGCTCAGTCGCCCTGGCTATGGGACCACCCCCCGAGGGCGCTCTCAACGTTGCTGCCTGGAAGATGATCCGCGACCTCGTCGGCTCGGACCCGGCACTGAACCAGGCGGCCTGGGAGACCCTGCGAGGGGTTGTGGGCTTGTTGCCGCCTAGCGAAGCAGGCACGGGCTCCGATGCACGGCCAGTTAACGAAGCAAACGCGGACTCTGCAGTACAGTAAAAAAGACTGCTTTAAGCGGACAGTGGCTCGGGTGTTTCCGCTTTCCTTTTTGGGTCGAGACAAAGTTATTTCGGTGTTAAGCGACCTGGAAAGGGGTCGCAATGGTGTATGGCGGACAAATGAACTCATGCCGCTTTCTTCTGTTGTTTAGCTCTCACCTTAGCCCACCGTGCGCGTTGGGCCGCAGCAACCTTCCGTCGGGCGGCGGCTGACAGTGTGCGCTTAGGTCTCGCCGTAGGCGCTTCGATGCCTAAAGTTCTCCTTGCCCACCGTGCTTTCTGCGCGAGACTCATCTTCCTGCGGGCCGCTGCTGATAACGTACGTCGCTTTCTTGCTGGGCCGGCTTTCAGGCCTGCCAGAGCGGCGAGCGCCGCGTTCAGACCTTTAACTTCTTCTTGCGCGCGATCACGTTCTTTCTGCAACTGCTGGACTACTCCAGACAGGTTTGCCATCAGTTCCCCTCGGCGGAAGATTGTATCAGCATAAGGCAGGGATTTCCTTCTTGCAGAGTATGAGACAACGAGGCACGGAAATATGCGGCAAGCTCGAACTCGGCGAAGAAAAGGATCTTCCGGTAAGAGGGGGTCACGAAAACACGAATTGCGGCAGTCCTCAAGCACGTTCCTTGGAATACCGTGGAGCTCGAAAATCTAAACCCGCTACTGCAACGCCAATTCGTAGTTGGGAGTGGCATCATGCTCGCGCGTGTCCTGCTGAAGAAAGGCTGCATCGTGCCCGAACATAGTCACGTCAACGAGCA
>QIAR01000261.1 GCA_003225595.1 Acidobacteriota bacterium
CAATGGAAATGAGCAACAGCACGACAAAAAGACGAATACTATTTCTGCGCATACACTTCTCCGAAAGCTTGATACGGCGGATCGGAAACGATCCTTATATAGGAGATCAGAGCCTGGATGTCCGATTTGCTCAGAGTATAGCCGTACGGCGGCATGAGCGGTGACCTGTTTAGTGCCGGCCCACCATGGCTGATGATGGCGAGGAGATCCTCATCGCTTATTTTATTCAGTGTGTCGCCTTCGGTGAACCGGTGAGGCTTGACTTCCAAGTTGTCATAATTGGAAACGCGTTCGGGCGTAGATTCCGGATCGTGACAGCGGGAGCAGTATTGGTCGTTGAGTCGGCGTCCGAGAATCTGCTGATAACCAAGGGCGATCTCATCCACCCTCAGTTCTGCGGTTTTTTGCGACTTAGTCATCGTGCTTGCCGTGATCTGGTAGCGCCCGGCTTGCCCGCCCAAGCTAACATTGGCCGAGAACTGTCCGCTCGAGTCGGTAATTCCGGAGGGAGGATCGAAACTGACGCCCGCAGGCCCCCTGAACACCACCAGCGCACCGGCGACAGCGGTTCCCGCATCATCATTCACCTGCACCACAACCGGCTGAGGAAGTGTTGTGCCGGCGGCAGCAATCTGTTTTCCGCCACTGCTTTCAACGATTGCTGACCCATAGGCGGTCGACTTCGGCGCGGGGGGCGAGGGCGGGTTTTTGCGGCAAGCACAGAGCATGATCGCGAGCGAAAGCAATCCGATTGGAATTGTGGAACGCCTCATCGCTTTTTGGCCTCCTGCTTGCCGGAGCCCTTCTGCGACATCATAAACGCGGTGAGCGCTCGGGCATCTTCCTCGCTCATATTGCGGTTGGGCTCGGTGGTTCCCGGACGCAATGCCTGCGGATTCCTCAGCCACCGATAAATCCACGCGGCATTCAGGCGCGAGCCGACCTGTGTGAGAGTAGGGCCGATGTAACCCTTGTCTATCTTCGGATCAATGATATGGCAGGACTGGCAGGCGTATTTGGAATAGAAGAGCTGTCTCCCTTGCTCCACCTGGGACGACGAGTAGCCGGACTCGGGCATCGAGTCCCGATCAAACGCCGGAGTCTGATACACGGTCATGATGTAGTCGCTGAGAGTCGCGATCTCAGCATCGGTGAGGTTGAATTTTGGCATCCGGCGGATGAGCGCCGGCCGCAAGGTGTTCGGATTCTTCAGAAAATCATCCAGCCATTTACGCTGCACCGCGCTACCTTCGAGGGTAAGGTCGGGAGCCATATCGCCGCCTCGGCCATTTATTGTGTGGCAACTAAAGCAAGCAAGGTCGTTCATAAGTTGTCCCGCCTTGCCTGCGGGCTGGTAGTTGGAGACCGCCATTGCGGGAACGGTTAGTGCCGCCGGCATAGTCTGCGCCTGGTCCGTAAACGAGAGAAGTGCGGTGGTGAGGGCATCGACCTGCGCCGGATTAAAGTTGTATTGCGGCATCTTCAATCCGGTCCCAAACGCGCGCGGCTGCTTGATCTTATTGACGATGTAGTCCGGCAATGTGTGCTGCATACCCGGAATGAAAATCAGTAAAGATATGGGCTTGCTTCCGATGCGGGTCAACTCGGGAGCAAATCTCTCCGGCTTCTTGATGCCACTGATCTCGTGGCAGGAGGCGCAGCCATATTCTGTAACCAGAGTTTTGCCGTGCGCGATCTGCTCGGGTGTGGCCGGATCCAGATGCACATTAGCCAGCAGGTCGGAATCGGTTTTGCTGCTGAGAAATCCGGTAAGCACGTCCGCCTGTTGATCGTTAAAGCGGTAGTGCGACATGGCAGTGCGGGGGTCGTAGATGCGAGGATTACGGATCCAGGCTTGCAGCCACTCAGGTTTTACTTTGCTGCCGACGCGGGTGAGTTCGGGCCCGATGTCTCCACCGACGAGATTGCCGGCCGCGTTCTGCACGGCATGACAGGATGCGCAGAACGATTCCCCGTAAACACTGGCGCCCGCCTGCGGGTCGGGAGCTGACTTCTGCGCTGCGGAGCTGATAGGTATCGTGTCATCCCGCACAGGTGTGCTGTTGGCAATCAGGAAGGCAGAGATATCGCGCGCATCCTCGTCCTTCAGCAGAAAGTTCGGCATTGTGGCCGATGCGGCGTAGGCCCGCGGGTCTTTGAGCCAGGCAAAAATCCATTCACGCGTGGTCTTGTCAGCGATGTGGCTGAGCGGTGGAGGATCGTCGGTTGCATTCATGGTGCTGCCGTCCGGCAATTTCACCGTGTGGCAATGGACACAACCGAAACGAGTCAAAAGAGCCCGTCCCTGATTCAGTTGCGGCGTTCCAGCGAAAGAGGCGCGGTGGCATTGGCCACAAGAGGACTCGATGTAGCGCGTGGGAACTAGCGGCTGCTCCCATGCCAGCGTGCTGCGATGTGCTTCCTCAACCGTGGTAGCAGCTCCCTGCCCGCGATGGCAGATCACGCAGCCAAATTGATCAGAAGAATGCGGGATCACTGGATGGCGCCGGTAAGGTTGTGTGCTTACGTCCACTAAACTGGCTTCCTTCTGCCCCACATGGCAAGTGGTGCAGCGATCGACAGCACCCAGTTCCGGTAACCACATCTGCTGAATACCTCCCCGAAAATGGCGCTGCAGGGTGACGGCATCACCGCGCCCACGAATCATTCGCAAATAGCTCTTCTGATAATGTCGCCATTCACTGAAATGATTTTTTGCAGGAGCGATAGCCAACGACATCAGGAATAACAAACTGACCACACCGAAGGCGCGAATGGGGTCACCAAATAACTTGTGCCATAGGGAGTACGATTTGTCTTGTGGCGATTGCACTCAATTCCTCCAGGGCCATACCCAGGACCATCCAGGACCGCGGAAGAACGTGCCAACCACCGTGAGTACCACCAGTTCGAATAAGAACCAGGTCATGATCCAGTAAGAGAGCGGCTGGGCAGCGAGATAACGACGAAAGGGCGAAGCCGACTGGGGTGAACTTTGTGCGGCCAGCAGCATGAAGGCGATCACAATCAGCGTTGGGACAAGCGCTACATAAACGTGAAAGTAGGTCAAGAACAGCGACATTGCGACCGCGACCACATAGCAAATACGTAGACGAGATTGGCGGTCTTGCAGGAATAAACCTTCAGCTTCGATGTTAATGTTGAAGTAAGGGATGACGATCAACGCTATGATCACTAGTGTCGGAACCAAGACTCCGGCTACGACCGGCGGAAAATAGTGCAGCATTTCCTGCAGTCCGAGAAAGTACCAGGGCGCCTTCGCGGGGTTGGGAGTGTGCGAGGGATCGGCAACACCTTCTAGGGGCGCATTGAACAGCAGCGCGATCCATACCAGCAAGATAGACAGAACTTCGATAGCAACCAACGCGCGGAACAATACTTCCGGGAAAGTCTGTACCTGATCTTCGTCGACCGCTTTCACCTGAGCCGAGGTGCGGCGCGTAACGAACACTACGCGCCTTGGCGATTTCCGTGCATTCGAATCCACGCCGGTGACGAAATCTTTTTTATCTTTACTGGGCGGATCCGTCATTGCGCCTCCTTCCCAACTGGCTGGGGTCTCACAGCAGCGGGCTCGCTCTGCTGTGTGTAGAGACCACCATCTTTGCGAATCCGCCAGAAGTGAATGCCGATAAAGAAGAATGCCGCCAGTGGGAGGATCATGCAGTGCAGTACATAAAACCGCAGCAGTGCATTGGCATTCACCAGATTGCCACCCAGGAGCAGGAAATGAATCTTGTTTCCCAGTAAAGGAACGGCCGATGCAATGTTTGATCCCACAGTAATCGCCCAGAACGCTAGCTGATCCCATGGCAGGAGATAGCCGGTATAGCTGAGCAGTAATGTAAGCAGCAGCAAAACTACGCCGATCACCCAATTGAATTCACGCGGAGGCCGGTAGGCTCCGCGATAGAAGACCTTGAACATATGTGCGAACACCAGCAACACCATGGCGTGCGCCGACCAACGGTCCAGGTTGCGCAGAAACAGTCCGGAAGAAACCACGAACTGCAGATCCTTAGTATCGGCGTAGGCCTGGGGTACTGAGGGATGGTAATAGAGCATTAGCAGAATGCCGGTCACCACCAGTATTACAAAAGTGCCGAACGTCAGTGTTCCCAGGTACCACGTTGCGCTGAAGTTAAGCATGCGGCGCCGAACCTTGGTCGAGAACAGGTGCAGAAATATGTTTTGCTGGATAGCAAGCGAGCGGTGAAGCGTGCTGGTGCCGGTGCCGCTGCGAAAGATGGAGCGCCAGACGCGGCTCTCGCGCAAATTCTCAAAATATTCAGCAGCCGTTTTGGCCATGCTCAAACCCTCACGAATTGCATGGGGCGGATGGCGGCGGAACGGTCCACCATCAGGTCGCCCTCGTCGCTGACCCAGGTCCGCAGCCAGGGCAGTGGCTTGGGCGCGGGGCCCTCAATTTTTTCGCCTTCACGCTTGAATTTGCTGCCGTGACATGGACAGGCAATGATGCCTAGCTCGGGCTTCCAAACGGTCAAACATCCCAGATGGGTGCAGGCCGCGCCCAATGCGAAGAACCCTTCCTTGGCGTGGATGAGGTATATACCGGAGTTGACATCCAGGGTGACAGAATCGATCGGATAGCTGTCCGGCCTGCCCGCATTGACAATCGGCGATGGCTCGAAAAGCACGTTGGGAGACAAGAACTGGTAAGCGAAGACCGTTGTCCCGGCCGCGGCGATGCTCAGGGAGCCCAGTCCAAGTTTCAGGAAAAAATCCCGGCGATTAAGTTCCTTGCCAGCCTCCGGCTTGGGTTCGTATTTCTCCTCAGGCATGTCTACCTTTTGGTCGCGACTGCAGGGGTTTTCGGCCGCACCCCAGCATCAATCGCCTCGATCGAAATCAGCCCGGTGGGCTCGGCGGGGACCAAGTTGTAGGACTCCATGCTGATGGTGCCTACAGGACAGCGCATTGCGCACAAGCCGCAGCGAATACAACGGGTTTCATCTTTCAGCATGGCCGAGCCGGTAACGAT
>QIAR01000810.1:0-200 GCA_003225595.1 Acidobacteriota bacterium
TCGGAACATTTCCCGAGATCCACGATCAGATCCCACTTTCGGCCGGTCCAGGGTCCCCGCCGCGGAGAATCTTCGGGATGGAGCAGGAGAATCTTCACGAATAAATGACCGTCAGACTATGAGGCGACGGAGACCTCCGTGGCCGCTATAGGAACGGCTGCATATGTGCGCTCTCTCATGCTCTGCCAGAGCAGAATGTT
>QIAR01000810.1:253-1195 GCA_003225595.1 Acidobacteriota bacterium
TAGCGTCGTTGAAATCCGGATTTTTCTGCTCCTCGCACCGAAGACAGATTGCTGGCTACACTAAAAGTCCAAATACTTTTGCCCCGTCTTCGAAACTGTTCCGCTACTAGTTGCGCCGTCATTTCGTAATAGCCCCGGCCCCGCCGCGAAGCGGGAGTCCAACAATCGAAGAGCATGACTGCACCGGGCGATGGTGCGGTTAGCTTCATCTTCAGCGCGGCCATGTGAAATTCCTCGAACGGACTTGCCCAGCAAAACTGAAGCGGAACACCCGCGGCAGTGACGAGCTCAAAACCTTGAGCGTCTCCAGAACGTACTCTCTTCACACAAAGTAACAAATAGTCCAAGGTCTCGCGATCATCGACATAGTGCATTGTTGCGGCGGCGAGCAATTCCAAATCGATATTCTTTAAAGTCACATCATGCGAGAGTTTTTCGTGGAGGTTAAAATTACCGCTTTCGCACCACTCGTAAAACAGAACTTCCTCGCACCCGAAAAGCTTCATCCACACAAATTTCGCCGCGCACGCGGCAAGCCTAGAGATGCCGGACACTCGAAGACTTTGTCGGACCGGCGCTATGCGGCTCAGCACAGAGCGAATTCCGTGCTCGATCCCGGGAGAAGCCTTCGCTGCCGTTGACAAACAGTGGCGAGTGACCCCATGAACATGATGGCCTAGCGAAGTCGTCAGCGTGACGTGCAAACTCTGACGCGAACCGGTAGCCAATCGCTCCTTATAACCTTCGGCACCTAAGCCCATGTCTACGACGCTGATCTCGGGATTGTGACAGGCTTCAGAGACTATTTTCGAAAGGAGGCAGAATCCGGGCGAGAACTCCTCCAACCTGCTGTCAAAGGTCGGTTGATACCAGAACCAGCTACCGCAAAACTGGAATCCGTAATTCCAGGCAACTGGCTGTTCGGCGATCATCAAGCGAGTC
>QIAR01000810.1:1228-2093 GCA_003225595.1 Acidobacteriota bacterium
CAATTGAGAGAGGAAATGACGCCGCGCAGGTCTTGCCAGATTACTGACACATCCAAGGATGAGAAATCTGGCCACATGAGCGGTAGTGAAGCACGTCAGGGCTTCGTCAATGCTCTCCCAGTTCTTGAGGTGGCTGAGCGTGACCGGCCCTTGTTTCTGCATCGCTTGCAGATAGCGACGAATTTTTCTTCTCGGCAGCATTGATTGCCTGATTTCCTGACGCTGCTGAGAAGAGCCCATTACGACCCGAGCGCAACTGTAGGCCGGCCGGGCGAAGTGGTAGTAGCCCTGATTGTGCGCGACAGCCTGCATTCCGCGAGCAGTCGCGGAATCCGAAGGAATGTTCGCCAGAGTCAGCATTCGCATCCCCAGCTTTCGCAGTTCCGCAAGGACTACTTGAATGAACTCGTTCCGCCGTCCAGGAGAACATACAAAATCGCAGTAGTCGGCCGTTGACGCCGCCAGGAAGAACGCACTCGCCCTGGTTACGCCAGTCGCCAGCGCAGCTACTCCGACGAGAGAATCCCTCTCGTAAGCCAGCATCATCAGAGGCAGCATTGAAGAGCTGTAGGCGCGCTGCACAGCGAGCGCCCATTCGTATGTATAGAAGACTTCTGGACGCTCCATCTGAAACACCAGTTCGTTCCACTGACGCCGCAAGGCTCCGTCATCTTCCGGGATTCCGCGGTGCAGAATTAGCTGCAATGCTCCTCCACTTGCCTAGCTCGCGATTTTTTTGAAAAACCGAGGTGGCCAAAACCTTCCCCGCTTTCTTGCACAATTTCATTCCGTTCCTGCTGTAAGCAGCCTGGCAAGACACTTCGCGAAATGTGTTCCGCACCATAAAAACGCTGCCGCATTCCCC
>QIAR01000391.1 GCA_003225595.1 Acidobacteriota bacterium
GGACCCGGCGCACTGGCGAGTTCAGGATACCCGACGAACCAAGCTGTACTGTGTCCGGGCATGTCGAACTCGGGAACCACGCGGATACCCCGCTCACGCGCATATGCGATCAACTCGCGGACTTCATCCTGAGTGTAGTAGAGCCCGTCAGAGCCCAATTCGTGGAGCTTCGGAAACTTTTTGCTTTCCACGCGGAAACCCTGATTGTCGGACAAGTGCCAATGGAACACGTTCAGTTTCACTGCTGCCATACCATCAAGGTTGCGTTTGAGTACACCGAGCGGGATGAAATGGCGGCTTACATCGATCATCAATCCACGCCAGGCAAAGCGTGGTTTGTCGTGGATCGTGATTACGGGCACGGCGAAGCCATCGCCAGTGGTTTCCACTAACTGCAGGAATGTCTGGAGACCGTGCAGGATACCCAAAGTAGTAGGCGCACTCAGCTGTGCAACGGCAGGGCTTACCTCCAGGTTGTAGGACTCGTCCTCGCCAAGCTCTTGGACTTCCTTACTCACGTGCTCGGTGCGAATTCCCAGGGTCGCTTTTGCGAGATCGACGGCTTTAGAATCCAGGCGCATTCCTGTCTTTCGCGACAGATCGCCAACGAAGTTCTGTATGACGCGCTCGAGAAGTGTTCCCTTTTCGCCGGTGAGCGCAATCGAGAACGTTTGGTTGACCACGAGTTGACCAGTTCCAACACGGAAACTGGCTGGCACGGGCATCACGCTGATCTGTTGTGGCGGCTGCCCCGCAGCCAAGGGCATGAGCCCTGAACAAAGCATAAAGAAGAAGAACAATAATCGCATCGATGATTTCCCCTCGATCAGTCACGAGCGTTCGCGTGAATTTGGCAGAATAGAAGAAGTTTGATCAATCGGCAATGCGTCCTGTAAACTCCGCAAGAGTTTTGGGACGTTACCCGCTACTTTGGAGTACATCAAGCAATGTCGCCAGCCGTGACAGGATATCGAATACCATAGCTGATTCGCGCAGTTGCCTTCGCCTTGTTATCCTTTATTTCTCGTTATTCTCCTTTTACAGTCGGAGGCCTCGTCCATGTTGAAGAAGCTGCTCTTGCTATTCGTGATCTCATTAATGGCAGTTCCAGCGTATACCCAACCGCCCACGCAAAATTATTTCGACGGGAAGACGTGGTGGGAGCACGTCAAAGTTCTAGCGGACGACAATATGGAAGGTCGTGAGACGGGAAGCGACGGCTTGCGGAAGGCTGAAGCGTATATCGTCGATCAGTTGAAGCAAGCAGGGCTTCAATCGGCCGGAACCAATGGCTATTACCAACCAGTGAAATTCCAATCTCGGCAGATCATCGAAAAGAACTCGAGCGCCGCTTTAATCCGCAATGGCAAAGTTGAGCCGCTCACGCTTGGAGAAGACGCGTTCTTCAGCACGCGGGTCGACCTGGCTCCCCAGGTCGAGGCGCCGCTGGTTTTTGTGGGATACGGATTGAGCATTCCGGAAAAAAATTACGACGACCTTGCCGGCCTCAATCTCAAGGGCAAAGTCGCCGTTGTCTTCAGCGGCTTCCCGGCGGATATTCCTGGTCCGCTGGCTTCGCACTATCAGTCTGCCGCTGAACGCTGGAAAGCCTTTCTTAAGGCAGGGGCAGTAGGGATCATCACCCTCCCCAATCCAACAGTGATGGATATCCCGTGGTCCCGTATGTCGGTAAACCGCGCACATCCCAGTATGGTATTAGCCGATCCGAAATTCGACGAAACCGCAGGCGAGAAGCTTGCGCTGGTATTCAATCCGGCAAAGGCGGAACAGCTTTTTGAGGGCTCGGGCCATACCTTCAAGGAAATAGCTGATCTGGGCAAAGAGCGCAAACCACTGCCGCACTTCCCGCTCACGGTTTCCATCAAGACAACGGCAAAAGTAGAGAAACAAAATCTGGAATCGGCGAATGTAATCGCCAAGCTGCCGGGGACCGATTCAAAACTGAAGAACGAGTACGTGGTACTCTCTGCGCACATTGACCACATCGGCATCGGTGAGCCCGTCAATGGCGACCGTATCTACAACGGCGCGATGGATAACGGCTCCGGCAGCGCGGTGTTGCTCGACATTTCATCTTCACTGAAGAAGTCGCCTGAAAAGCTTAAGCGGTCAATCTTGTTTGTATTTGTGACCGGTGAAGAGAAAGGTTTGCTGGGCTCAAAGTATTTCACTGCAAACCCAACCGTTGATCAGAAATCCATGGTCGCGGATATCAACATTGACATGTTCTTGCCCATTATCCCGTTGAAAGTCCTCACCGTGTATGGATTAGCAGAATCAGATCTTGGGAATATGGCCCGTGGGGTCGCGCAGTCTCATGGCATTAATGTACAGCCCGATCCCGAACCTCTTAGGAACGTATTCATTCGTAGTGATCAGTACAACTTTATTCGCCGTGGAATTCCAGCGTTGGCGATGGGAGTGGGCTTCGATCCCGGCTCTCCAGACCAGAAAAAGATTTTCAAAGATTGGCTGACACAGCGCTATCATGCCCCTTCGGACGACTTGAATCAGCCGGTAGAGCTTTCGGCTGCTGCGCAATATGAAGACATCATTCGCGGGCTGATGATCACGGTTGCAAACAATGCCCAGCGACCACAGTGGAAGTCAGATAGCTTTTTCCGGCGGTATGCTCAATCGGCAGGCGAATAGTCTTGTGATTTTGATCAGTGATGGCTCGCGGCCAGCAATTCAGCCAGATGTTGTTTCCAAACCGCTGCCAAGGTGTGCGTACCGTGACCGCGAGTCTGATCCGTAATTGGCAGCAGAACAAAGCGCCCGTTTTTTACCTTCCTGATCTGTTGTTCGGCAATGCCCAGCTCCGGCGGATTAATCAGATCGTCGGCTGAGTTGATAAACATCACAGGCACTTTAATCTGCTCGAGTTTGGGTGACGGATCATAGTTTCGCGACGCATCAAACGCATACAACATATCGTTTGCGTCGGTTGTGGCCATCCTGTTGTTCATGTAGCTTTCGACGTACGAATCGGCCTTATCCCGAGTCGGGTACTCCTTCTGCATCTGCAGCGGGCTGCTGCTCATGATCAATAGGATATCGAACGCTGCCCGCAAACCGCGTGGCTGCTGCTTGTAATCGCCATTCATCCATTCAGGATCAGTGCGGATAGAATCCATAATCATCTTGCGCATCATCCGATTGCGTCCGGCGATCTGTACGGGCAGACATGCCCAGCGGCATCACCGCGTCCATGAAGTCCGGATAAGTCTCCGCCCAAATCCATGAATGCATGCAGCCCATTGAGGTTCCCATGAGCAGGCGCAGATGGTTGACCTTGAGTCCCTCTGTTAGAAGTAAGTGCTGCGCCTCCACCATATCGTCGTAGTCGTAGTGCGGGAACTTGGCGTGTAGACCGTCACTCGGCTTCGTGGAATGGCCGTGCCCCACCGCGTCGGGAAGAATAATGAAGTACCGACTCGCATCCAGAAGCTGCCCCGGGCCAAAGAGTACCCCGGCAAAGCGCTCACCGGTGAACTGCTGTGCCGAACCGGTGGTCCCGTGCAGAACCATGACAGCGTTGGTGACGTGCCCATTGCCATCGGCTACGGACTTGCCATATGTCGTGTAGTGCAGCTTCATTTCCGGCAGCTCTTCACCCGACCTGAAGCGAAAATTGTGGACGACGAAATCTCCTTCAGTCGGCTTGGGTAGCTCCTGTGCACAAACTGCCCCAGCGAGCATGAGCAAGACTGTAAACACAACTGCACCTGGAAACGAGACCGGTTTCATGGGCCACGAGCTTACTTGGACGGCGGTTGTCACGCAAGGCAGTTTTGCGGCCACGCGACTGGAAGGGAATCGAGCAAATAAGATCCGTGCATCAATTTTTCAGCAGCCTGCTAAGGGACAACAACAGGAGGAGGACGGAACCGATTCCAAGCCTAACAACCTCCGGAAAAACTGACGAAAGAGTGCAGCACCGTGGAAGAGTGGCTCTTCAGGGCCGCATTAGCCATTCAGAAGGAGGCTTGACCCCTAGGGTATCCGCGTGATGTAGGTGCCCGCCTCCGAGAAGCCGGTTTGTGGATCGCGTGACGAGCCGGCGTGCGAAGAATCCGCAGGCCTAGAAGCTTGGCCTCGCGACTTTGTGTAGTCGACTACTCATTCCCCATCTCCCTGAGTACAATTCTGGTTTAGATCAGCGACATCACATCCGCCGAGGGGTGCAATGTCCATCCGAATCGACCGCAGAGAATTTCTCAAGGTGGGTCTGCTGGCCGCGTCGGCGCACTTGGCCTCGCAGCATCGCTGGAGCTTTGTCCCGAAACCCTTACCGCCCACCGCATCCTCCAAGAGGATTCTGATAATTGGAGCAGGGCTGGCCGGGTTAGTGGCGGCATACGAACTGACGCAGGCCGGACACGACGTAACCATTCTTGAGGCCCAGTTGCGTCCAGGCGGGCGCGTGCTGACGTTGCGGGAACCGTTCTCGGATGGCCTGTACGCTGAAGCAGGAGCAGCGCGGATTCCCGACAATCACGACCTAACGCTGCACTATGTGAAGCATTTTGGCCTGACCCTAGTTCCGTTTTACCCAGACAAGCTGGCCAGAGTTTTTGTGCTCCGAGGAAAGCGAATCCGGATTCAACCGGGAACCGAACTCGACCTCTCCCAAGTGCCTTTCGAGTTGACCGCGGAAGAGCGTCGACTGGGGATGTCGGGCCTCTTGCAAAAGTATCTAGGTGGTGCTCTTCGTGCGATGGGCGACCCCAGCGTGCCGGATTGGCCAAGTGGTTCAGCGAAAGCGTACGACAACATTTCGATGCCGGAGTTTCTCAGACAGCAAGGCGCATCGCATGGTGCTATTGAACTATTGGAATATCCGTACGCAAGCGCCGAAGATGACCCTACCTCTTTTTTATGGACCCTGCGTGAGAACTGGTATGAAGCGCAAGAGACAACACGATACAAAATTAGTGGCGGGAATGACTTGCTGCCAAAGGCCTTTGCGGCCAAGCTCAAAGAGAAGATTCACTACGGATCTCCAGTAGTGCGGATCGAGCAGGATTCCAACAAGGTTCGCGCAATCGCAGTTCAATCCGGAACGCATCACACTTTTGAAGCCGACCGCCTGATCTGTACGGTTCCATTTCCCGCGTTACGCAGGGTGGAAGTGCAGCCGCCTTTTTCGGAGCGAAAACGCAAAGCCATCGCGGAACTGACGTATGACCCAGTCACCCGGGTCATACTGCAATGTCGCTCTCGGTTTTGGGAAAAGGATGGCTACAACGGATTCGGAATTTCCGATCTGCCCCAGGAAATCTTTCATCCGACCTTCGACCAGCCAGGGACGCGAGGGCTGTTAGTTTCTTATCTGTTGACGGGTGTGGGCAAACGGGTTGGCGCGATGGATCCTGACAGGCGCACGGAGTTCGTTTCCCGTGAAATGGAAAAGGTACACCCCGGACTGCTCAACCATTTGGAGGGATGCGTCTCAAAAGTCTGGCCTGCCGACCCTTGGGCGGGAGGCGCTGGCGCCGAACATTCCCCCGGCCAACTGACCACGTTTTGTGTTGGAATTGAGCGTGCCGAAGGACGGGTGCATTTTGCCGGTGAACACACATCTGGATACCCTTACTGGATGCAGGGTGCGCTGCAATCAGGGCTTCGGGCCGCAGAGGAAGTGAACGAACCCAGATAAAAGGCTTCGGCTATGTACGCCACCAGCAAGTGCGCAAGCTAGCGCCACACTGAGATCCGGAGCTTGAGCCTGCTAAACACCCCTTCTATTTGAAATCATGGACGGATGACGGGCAAGTACGAAGCCGCTGGCGCGGCGGACGCTACGCGTGTCGCTGGCTCGAAGTTGGTCCTCGAATAAGTCTTGCCCCTCAACTCGAAGCGCCGTATGATTAGCCGCCATGGTAATCGCAGATTGTCAGACGCAGAGGCCGACCTTGAGTGTCCCACTGTCAAGGAAAACGCTATTCAAATCCCATAGCTAACCGCGTCCGCCGCAAACACCAACGGCTTCCTCCTTGCCTCCTGTCATGAAAATT
>QIAR01000392.1 GCA_003225595.1 Acidobacteriota bacterium
ACCATCGCAAGACGAACTCTTGGGTGCGCTTTATTTCGTTTTCCTCAAAGGCTAGCGAGATGCGTCTAAGCCTTTGCGGCTGATCGAAGAGTAGCCGGATCGTTTGAGTTCCCGGACTAGCCGCACGCCAGCCCTGCGTTTCTCCTGAGAGTAGCGCAGACTCGACCGGATAATCCTTGTCTTCCGATGTGACCTCGACCACGGCCGCAGTGTCGAGGTCTAGCCAGCCTTCATTGGGAGGCCGAGCAGTCTGCGGAATCGGCGCGATAAGGCGCTTGCGCATACCACACTAGTTTACCCCTACTTCCCTGAGTCGTTTCTCGGTGCTATGCATCGAACCCGTATCAGCTAAGTTTGATTCACCCGCAGTTGAAAATCGGTTCCGCCAACCAGCGTCACCCCTTCTCACCCGCAGCGACTCTTCTCAGCAGAAATTCAAAATGGAAATAGGAATATCAATGGAACAAGGAACAGTAAAGTGGTTTAACGACGCCAAAGGGTACGGCTTCATCAGCCGTCAGAATGGCGGCGATGTGTTCGTGCATTTCTCGGCTATTCAGGCGGGCGGTTTCCGCAGCTTGCAGGAAGGCCAAACTGTACAGTTCGATGTCACTAAAGGACCGAAAGGCTTGCAGGCGGAAAACGTTCAAGCTGTGTAGGTGATAACAGGGTGCTTGTGGCAGAAAAAGGCTTCAGGCACCCTTTTATTTGGTGGTGCCAACTATTGTGCGAGAGGCACCTGAACAGGCGGTAGTTCCGGGCTGCACCGGGAATTGCTGATGGATTTTGCAGTATCTTCAGCTATGAATTTCCCCATCATCAGTGCCAGTTTACGGTTGAAAGTCATTTGGATGGGGCTCCGGTCGATCCGCCGCACGTATTCAAGAGCGCGAGTGCCGTTCGGGTACGATAGTACGACAAATCGTTCAAGGTCAGCCCCGCGTGGTCAGCAAAGAAAATTGAGCACTTCAAGCAACTACTCGAAACCCGTATTTCGGAGTTGAACCGTGTGCTCGCCACGGCGGCGCAAGAGACGCGGGCAAGCGCCGCCAGATGCCGATCCGGCTGATCAGGCTGCCGCTGAGTACGAAAGACAATCCATAGTTCACAAGAGCAATACAGCCCGGCAGATGCTCAGAACCCTCACCCAAGCCTTAGAACGTATACGTCTAGGGAGTTTCGGCGAGTGCGCTGCGTGCGGCGGTGACATAGAACCGAAGCGGCTGGAAGTGATTCTGTGGGCGCGGTACTGCGTCAAATGTCAGGAAGCAAGGGAGCAGGGCTGACACGCCTCCGGGAAGGCGAACGACTGGCGTGCGAGAAGTGAACTGCCGCACGTTCAGAAAGCGATCAGGCTGCAATTCTGAAGGCAAAGCCCCGTGAAAGTAGCTGCTGCCCCTGCTGCCGTGCCGCCACTTCACTCTCGCCGGGATCAAGACATTCAATTCCGTGTTGGGCAAATCGACGCTACCATGCCGCATGCAGTTCTTCCATCTGGAGCAGCCGCTCGATGAGATGATCGTTTGCGACCGGGACGGCTGTGAGGCAATCGCTGACTACTTGGAAGTTGAGGACGACGAAACCGAGCAATGTCTCTGTGCGGTTCACACCCGAAGCCATAAATATGCTTCCAGACTGCCGGTGCGTGCTTCCAATCGTCGCGTTCTGAATCGCAGTGTGCCACTCGTCTGACCCCGTGCCACCGAGTCACGTAAACGGCGGCTCCCGTGAATAAATCGCACGCGAGCACAGCAGCGAATCCCTGTGCTGCTGAAGGGGGCGGTGCAGGGGAGTCACTTGCTGAAGTTCGTGGAAGCTGCCATCGGAGCTACTAAGAGCCAACGTTGATCAGAAATACCCCCGCTGCACACCCATGTCCTGCACTGGCCGAGATGATAAAAGAGAGCCCGTGGAGAGGAGATTTGGGCGGTGACGAACTCCACAGGCTCATAATGCGTTGATCTTTCGACTGACCTTGCCAATCAATTGGTTGTGTGGAAAAACCAAATTGCTGGTGTATTCCAAGGTAGGGGATGGGAATCTCTACAACGTTTTGCGCACGTCCTCACGGAGTCGCAGTGCTCAAATTCCTCCGGTGCACACCAACGTCCTGCACTGGCCGAAACAGAGCGCTGTTGGGTCGGGGATTGCAGCACAAAGCAGCATTGAAGCCCTTAGATGTTTTTGCTTAAGATACCTGCCGGGGGGCGGGGAACAAGGCAAGGCAGGCTCATGAAACACGCCCGCGGCCAGCGGCGGGGCACCTCCTTGACTCTCCCGCCCCTTCCACCCACCCGCGTCCGGGCACAATTTGCGCTCCGCTGAGCTTCAGGGTGAGGCTACCGATGACTACCGCAGCCTCGCCGTATATCCAAATCTGAACGTCTTTCTCGTCGTATATTTCCCATCGAAACTTGCCTGCCTTGGTCAATTCCGCAAAATAGCGTGATTTGCTAAGCTGTATCTGTGCCGAAGTTAGTGTCAGATCGCATCAAGAAACTGCGGAAAGAAATAGCCGAGATCAGCGAAGCGAACCGCACGCACATCCTCAGGTCTATGCGTTTCTGAGTCAAATCATTCCTTATGGCGATCCTGATCTCGATGGCATCTCAAAAACGTCAACGCCGTGCCGGCCCCCTACCGCTTAAGCGGCATGAAGCGAGATTTGGTGCGGGTGCAAGCGAAGTAGTTAAAGCGGAGAAAGCGAGTAGTGAAGCGGGCTGAAGCGGCCAATGAGATCGCCGATTCGCGTCAATCCTTCTTGTCAAATTCCTCCAAGGCCTCAATGCGTTCCTGGTAATTTCAAAAGCGCTGTACCCAGATATGCGATTACGCTCCCCATCCTGGGCTCTAATCGACCGGCGTGGATACCAGCCATCGCTTCGGCGAGAAGATCCTTCACTTCTTTAGCCGTTTGCGGCGGGCGCAGGGGTTCGGTCTCAGAACGCAGAGGATCATGACGGCGGTTTTTGGTTCCTCCCATGCGGCCTAGTTGAGCTGCTCTCTTGGGATCGGCGTGAAATGCGCAGAGACCTCCGTCCACAGCCACCGCTTTGCAGGGCTTGCCCGTCTTCGTTCGCGCTCGGCAATGTTTGCTCACACTCTTCCTCCGATCACCTCGCTAGGATTCTGCGTCCGCACAAGCTCCCCTTTGTAATCAGGTCTGTAACCTATAGCCGATCCCCCGCTGGGCAGTTCTGTGCCATCACGCAGAATGAGCACGCTGTCGTGCCCAAGGTCTTTCTCATTCTGCGGAGGCCACAAAGCCCAATCGAAACTCGCGCGCATCGCTTTTTGATACTGTGCGGATTGGTGCGGCCAGCCGTCCTTATAGTCGGTGATGTAAAACGAAAAGCTCGATAAAGATCGCGTGTTATCACGATGTGAAAGCGCAATCCGTGGAGCGGGCAAAGCACTGCGGCTGCGATCTCGCCGTGGAGATTCTCGCGGCGCGGCATCCTCTACAAGTGGGTCTCCTGCGCTCCATGTTTAACGACCAGGGCGCCGTAGATAAGCTGGCCGAGGAGTATGTTCGCTCTTCCATGATGCGCCAGAATCCCGGCACGCTGAACTGCTACCTGGCGTATTACCTCATGATCTTCAACAAGGACTCAATTCGCAGGGCGGAAGCCGATTGGATGGAAAAGCAGTTGCCGGTTCAGTGATTCTCTGTGTCCGACGCGTGTGAGATCCGCGATTTGTCCTCAAGCCTCTGACGGTCGCTCTTGTCATCTGCGAACGCTACCCCGAGTAACAGCCCCACCTCGTAGGTAGCGGCCCGTTCCACCCTGCGATTCCCTACGATTCCTGCAAGGCCGAAAAGGAAGTCGTGTTTCAAAATTGTTTTGATTTTGTGCCAACGAAGGTGTGGGGATTTTTTCTGGGGGACCGCGCGAACATTTGAGTTTTTGCTCGGCCGGGTGGCAATTGAAGGGGCGGTGGATCGTGCCTAGCTTCCCACTCGCCTTTAAAAAGCCGTGCGGCGACGGCCCTTCAAGAACTCCTTTCTTGAGATGGCCCTTGTCCGAACGTTGCCGCCAATCACTGGATGTAGGGTCACACGGATTTCGTCGTACTGAACTCTCTTCTGCTCATGCTTCTCTGCATACCGAAGCTCCCTCTCGAACTGACTGTAGAAGGACGCCAGCAAAAAGTGAGCTGGCTTGCATCCCAATCGAGCCCCGTAGAATAGTTGAGTTCATAAGTACTCTCAGGAATCGCGGTGATCCGAACGGAGCGGTTGGATTGTACGTAGATGCTGCGGGCTATTCGCGGGGGTCACAGTCGGCCAGGAGAGCGGTCAGTCTCCCCTAGCGCTGTGACCGCGTTTTCGGCGGTACATTTCCGGGGCGTCTGCGATGCTGATGCACTATTACGCTTACAGCGATGTGCGCATTAAGAAGAAAGTACAAGGGGCGGTTTAGAGGGTCAGCAAGTAGTCCCAATTTCACCAATCCCCAAAACCCCCGCTTTTGCACTTGGGTTACCGGACACTTACCGGATTTTTTTGGGAGGCAGAAAAGTGCAGATTAGCCAGTGTTCATGCGGCCTAGAGGCACTTTTGGGTGAGAATTAGCCCTGCACTTGGATTTGGTCCCAAAAACCAGGCTCGTTTTTACACAGAAAAATGCGATTTCCACCGAGTGCCCCGGAAAGTCCACGTATGACCGATCCAGTTCTGGATCGGCAGGATGCACAACACCTGCTGAAGTTGCTGCTGGAAGGTCGTAGGGATGGAGGCGGCTGCGCTTTGGGCATGGCGAGAAGAGCGGTCAACGGACCGGTGAACGTATCACCCAATTACTACTGGCGGTGGCTTTACCTCACGCTAGTGCCTCGTCCTTGTCAATGCCAGCGCTTCCCCGACCGCCTTAGAGCATGTGATGGAGTGACGCACTTATTTGACGA
>QIAR01000393.1 GCA_003225595.1 Acidobacteriota bacterium
TTCCGTGAGACGGAAAGCATGAAGGATGGCAGCGACGCGGTTGCGGATTGGCCGCTCCTCAACGCGCTTTTGAACACGGCAGCGGGTGCCTCGTGGGTCTCGATTCACAACGGTGGTGGTGTGGGAATTGGCTATTCGCTGCACGCCGGCCAAGTGACCGTTGCCGATGGCACGCAAATGATGGCCAAGCGCATTGAGCGCGTTTTGACGACCGATCCGGGGATGGGCGTCATCAGACATGTGGATGCGGGGTATGGGGAAGCGGCGGAGTTTGCCAAGAAGACAGAGGTGAAGGTGCCAATGGGGAAGTAGCTCGGGCGTCAGGAGTCAGGCTTCAGGAGTCTGATTTTGGCAAGGGGTGTGGGGACGGGCGCCCTCGCCCGTCTAGCGGCGGTGGTATTCGGCAAGCGCAGCTTTAGCTTGACTGCCGTCATGAATCTCTGCCGAGCTCCGCTCGGCTGGACGGGCGGGGACGCCCATCCCTACATCGATACCCTATACTCGGCTGGACGGGCGAGGATGCCCGTCCCCACATCGACCCTATACTCGGCTGGACGGGCGAGAACGCCCAACATCGATACGCTAAACGCTTTGTCATTTCCCAACCGGCTTGAGCCTGAGGAATCTACTTTTTGTCTATACCTACTGACTAATGACATCGATTCCTGTCTGCCTTGCTCATTGTTAGACTATGGAATCGCATGGCTTCCGCCAAACAACCGAAATCGCTCACTCGTGGCTTGCTTCTGGTTAACATTCGCCAGCTCTTGACACTGCGCTCTCCGTCTGGAAAGCGGGGTCCGCGCCGCGGGCCAGAGCTCAGCGAACTCGGCATCATTGAAGATGGTGCGGTGTTATGCGTCGGCGGAAAGATTGTCTCGGTCGGCAAGACGAAGGACGCACTGCGTGATCTCTGGCTGAAGAAGAACCGAATGAAGGTTATCGAGATCGACTGTGAAGACCAGGTTGTACTGCCCGGATTTGTCGATTCCCACACGCATCCGGTTTTCGTAACAGCGCGGCTGATAGATTTTGAGAAGCGTATTACCGGGGCAACATACGAGGAGATCGCCGAATCCGGCGGCGGCATTCGTTCGAATGTCGACGGTGTCCGCCGGGCAGGGAAGAGTGTGCTGGCACAAAAAGTCCTGGATGTGCTCCACGAGATGGCCGAGCAAGGCACGACGACCGTCGAAGCCAAATCCGGCTACGGGTTGACAGTCGAGGCGGAGCTGAAATCACTGGAGGCCATCCGGGACGCGGCCGCGCGCTGGCCTGGTACCTTGGTTCCAACGCTGCTCGGTGCGCATGTGGTCCCAAAAGAATTTCAAGATCGCTCACAAAAATATGTTGAGACCGTCTGTTTAGAGATGATTCCGCAGGCGGCCAAGCGGAAGCTCGCTCAATTTGTGGACGTCTTCTGCGATCGTGGGGCATTTACGTCCGACGAAACAGAGCAGATCTTCGGGGCGGCGACAAAGCACGGCCTGGGTGTCCGGGCGCATGTTTGTCAGCTTTCCGAATGCCAGCTCTCTCCCTTTCTGCGTTTCAACCCGGCATCGTTCGACCACCTGGACTATGTGAACGAGCGCGATATTTCGCATTTAGCGCAGCGGGACACGGTTGCGACTTTGGTGCCCGGCGCGAATTACTTCTTGGGTCTGGGGCAGTATCCGCCGGCCCGAGCCCTGATTGATGCCGGGGTCCCGGTCTCGTTAGCCACGGATTACAATCCGGGTAGTTCGCCGACCACCAGCATGCCATTCATCTTTTCTCTGGCGTGCACGCAGATGAAAATGTCGCCTGCCGAGGCAATTGCCGCAGCGACCATTAACGGAGCCTGTGCGTTGCGGGTGCAGGATCGAAAAGGATCGGTTGAGCCGGGCAAGGACGCCGATCTGGCAGTGTTTGAGGCCGCCGATTATCGCGAGATTCCTTACTGGTTCGCATCCAACCGGTGTGCGTTCACAGTTTTGAACGGTACGGTGGTGGCGTCCGGCGGCTCCGGCGAATTGGCGTGAACTGCGAGGCAGGGAATGGCGTATAGGCAGGGAATTGCGTATAGAGGTACTGATGCCGCGTTCTTTAGAAGGAACTCCTTACGACTGCAGGAAACAGGGAAACTCGTAAGGATCCTTCGATTCGACTTGCCGCTTGCGGCGAGCGGCAAGTCTCGGTTCAGGATGATAATTCTTTGAGTTTCACCTTTAAGGAGAACATGAAACGACTTCCCCTGATTGCTGTCCTCTTTGCGCTGTCCTGTTTTGCCACAGCGCAGCGGCTGCCGGAATTGGCCGTACCGGAGAGTTACAAGCTGACCCTTACACCCAACTTTGACAAGGATAACTTCACGGGTGACGAGACGATCCGCATCCGCGTGCTCAAGACGACTTCGCAAATCGTGCTGAACGCTGCCGAAATTAATTTTCAGGATGTCACTATCGCGAGCAGCAGCACCAGGCAGAGGGCCAACATCAGACTGGACAAAGAGAAAGGAATGGCCACGCTGGTAGTCGATAAACCGCTGCAACCCGGCACAGCGACGATTGAGGCTCGTTATACGGGAATCTTGAACAACGAACTGCGCGGCTTCTATCTCGGCAAGGAAGGGAGCGGGAAAAAATATGCAGTTACGCAATTCGAGGCGACAGACGCGCGGCGGGCATTTCCGTCGTTTGATGAGCCGGCCTACAAGGCGACATTCGACGTCTCCGTGATCGCCGACAAGGGTCAAACGGCGATTTCGAACGGCAAAATAATCTCAGATACGCCTGGCCCTGTAGAGGAGAAGCACACTGTTCGCTTCGCAACCACGCCGAAGATGTCGTCATACCTGGTAGCAATTGCGGTGGGAGACTTTGAGTACGTCGAGGGTTCCGCGGATGGGATCCCTATTCGTATTTACGGACCGCCGGGATCGAAGCAATACAGCACGTATGCCCTAAAAGTTGGTGAGCAGTGCATGAAGTATTTCAACCAGTATTTCGGTATCAGGTATCCGTTCGAGAAGCTCGATATGATCGGGCTGCCCGATTTCTCCGCGGGCGCAATGGAGAATACTGCGTTAATCACCTACCGGGAAGTCATCCTGCAGCTTGACGACAAGCACGCCTCGGTCGGTCTGCACAAAGAAATAGCGACAGTGATCGCGCACGAGATGGCACACCAGTGGTTTGGGGACCTGGTCACCATGAAGTGGTGGGATGACATTTGGCTCAACGAAGGATTCGCCACTTGGATGGAAAACAAGGCAGTGGCGGCCTGGAAGCCGGAATGGAACCTCAACCTCGACGATGTGCGGGAGACAGGCAGCGCGCTGAATGTGGATTCGCTCCAAAACACGCGTCCCGTACACCAGCCGGTGGAGACTCCAGCGCAGATTCAGGAGTTGTTTGACGGCATAGCTTACGGCAAGGCGGCGGCGGTGCTGCGCATGCTTGAGGCTTATCTCGGGGCAGAAAATTTTCGTGCCGGCGTGAACGCGTACTTGAAGCAGCACGCGTATGCGAATGCCACGGCTGATGATTTCTGGAGCGCGCTGGCGGCAGTTTCGAAAAAGCCGGTGGACCGGGTAATGCCGACCTTTGTGAAACAACCTGGGGCCCCCATGGTGTTTCTCAAGGCGAAATGCGCAGGCAATTCAGCCACAGTCACGCTTTGGCAAAAGCGTTACTTCTATGATCGCGCGCTGTTCAACAGTGGGAGCAACCCCGAGTTGTGGCAAGTCCCGGTGTGCATGAAGGAAGGACCTTCGCCAACCAGCGCCAAGGCCCAAGACAAGTGTGAACTCCTGACCAAGAAAGAAGAGAGCTTCGTCCTGCCTGGCTGCGCTCCATGGGTGCTGGCCAATGCAGGCGCAGCGGGCTATTACCGTTCTGGCTACGATCCGGAGATGATGCGCGCCATGGCCCATGATGTACAACATGATCTCACTCCAGCGGAGCGCATTATGCTCTTGAGCGATGCGTGGGCTTCAGTGCGCGTGGGACAGCAGCAGATCGGAGATTACCTTGCGCTCGCCGAAGGCTTACGGGCAGACCGGAACCGCGCCGTCATGGCTCAGTTGACAAACCAACTGGAATACATTGGCGAATATCTGGTGACCGATGGCGATCGCGAGTCCTATCAATTGTGGGTACGACGGCTGCTCGCGCCAATTGCCAAAGAACTGGGATGGCAGCCGAGGGCGGGCGATAGCGATGAACTGAAGAGTCTGCGGGCTCGCGTCATGCACACGCTCGGTTATACCGGTCGCGACCCGGACGTGCTGATCGAAGCCCGCAAGCTAACCGAGCAAGCGTTTGAAAGTCCCACTTCCGTGGACCGCACTATTGCTGCTACAGCTTTGAGTCTTGCCGCAATGAACGGCGATGCCTCGCTCTACGACAGAATATTCGACCATCTGAAAAAGGCGAGCACGCCGGAAGAGTATTACCTCTACTTGCAAACGTTAAGCCGATTCAGCGATCCCAAACTACTCCAACGCACGCTGGAGTACGCTCTGACACCGAGTGTCCGAAGCCAAGATGCGCTCGGAATCATTTCCCGAGTTATGGAAAATCCGGCGGGCGCAAGGCTGGCCTGGGATTTCGTGCGCTCGCACTGGCCTGAAATTGAGAAGATAGGCACCGGCTTTATGAGCGGAGAAGTCGTAGAAGCGACGGGCGCTTTCTGCGACGCGGGCCTGGGCGAAGAGGTCAAGGATTTCTTCTCCTCACACAAAGTGCCAACAGCGGAGCGTACGCTGAAGCAGTCTCTCGAACGCATGAACTATTGCGTGGATCTGAAGTCCCAACAGGGATCGAAACTCGCTTCGTGGTTGGAGCAGCACGGAGCATCTGCGGGCGAGTGAGAGAGTCGGTCGTCAGTTGCTGGTCTTTAGGCTAGTGCACCCATCTGTCGGGAGCGCACCCACGTGCTTCGGAGCCCGTGGGGGTCGGATCAATTTTAGGAATCGCTCTTCGACCGAAAGAGCAACGACGAACTTGACTGGGGA
>QIAR01000394.1 GCA_003225595.1 Acidobacteriota bacterium
GGAAACCATGCTGATCGGCTGTATTTCCAGCCTGCTACAGTGCTACTGGAAGGTGAACCGGCGCCCCGAACCTGTAAAAGTATTATTCAACATTTTCGGCATGATGGCGCCTGCCGTTGGCGTGTCGTTCTTCGTTTACCATCAGTTGGGGAGAATTGTTCATCACAGCCTTCCGTTGATGCTGGCGGGCGCGGCGTGTACGTACTTCCTCGCCAATACGCTGCCGGTTGCGGTAGTGATCTCGGTCACAGAGGGCAAGCGCCTCCGCAAGATCTGGTCGGAATGCTACTTCTGGTCTTTCCCTTACTACCTCGTGGGCGCCGCCATCGCGGGTTTGATCAGTGCCGTAAACCGTTACGTGGGCTGGCAGACTTCACTCCTAGTAGTGCCCGTCATTTATTGGATCTACCGGTCGTATCGCCTGTATCTAGATCGGCTACAAGACGAGAAGAGGCATGTCGAGCAGATGGCCGCCATCGAAGCGCTGGCACTGGCAATCGAAGCGAAAGACCATACTACGCACGATCACCTCCAACGCGTACGCGTATATGCGATCGAAGTGGGTAAGGAACTCGGCCTTCAGGGAGAGGATCTAGAGGCGCTTCGGGCCGCAGCCCTGCTGCATGACATCGGCAAGCTGGCCGTTCCCGAGCACATCATCAACAAGCCTGGTCGGCTGACGCCGGAAGAGTTCGAAAAGATGAAGGTCCACCCGATAGTAGGCGCCGAGATTCTCGAGCGCGTGGACTTTCCCTATCCGGTTGTCCCCATCGTTCGGTCTCACCACGAAAAATGGGATGGCACAGGCTACCCAGATGGGTTGCGAGGAAATCAGATTCCCATCGGTGCTCGCATTCTCTCCGCGGTGGATTGCTTGGACGCGCTTGCATCAGATCGTCAATACCGCCGTGCCCTGCCACTTGACCAGGCCCTGGAAGAGGTTGCCAAGCTCGCGAATATGCAGTTTGACCCTCTCGTGGTCGAAGTGCTGATGCGCCGTTACATGGATTTCGAGAGGCTGTTGATCTCGCAATCGGGCGGCATCAACAAAAGCAGGCTCTCCACCGGTGCGAAGGTCGAGAGAGGAGTGGAGCCGGCCGCTGGATTCGAGATGGCTGTGTCAGACCGACGCCGCGGAACCGACAGCAGCTTTCTCAGTTCCATAGCGGCGGCCAGACAGGAAGCACAAACGCTGTTCGAACTCAGCCAGGATTTGGGCAAGTCGCTCAGCCTCGACGAGACCCTCTCCGTACTTTCTTTACGCTTGAAGAAGCTGGTGCCCTACGACTCCATCGCTGTGTATGTTCGACAGGATGACAAGCTGTATCCGCAGCACGTCGCCGGCGATGACTTCCGTTTGTTCTCCTCGCTGGAGATCCCCATGGGGCAAGGGCTCTCCGGCTGGGTCGCGTCCAACGGCAAGCCGATCATCAACGGCAATCCCTCAGTCGAGCCAGGATATCTGAATGACCCGACAAAATTCAGCATACTGCGTTCCGGCATGGCCGTCCCGCTTTTTGGAATCAACGAGGTGGTCGGTGTCCTGACGCTATACAAGGCTGCGGCTGATTCATTCACCAAGGACCACCTCCGAATTCTGATGGCTATCAGCTCAAAAGTCGGGTTTTGCATCGAGAACGCGCTGAAATACGAGCAGGCAGAAAGCACTGCCACGACGGACTACCTCACTGGGCTCCCGAACGCACGCTCCCTTTTTCTCCATCTTGACCAGGAGCTGGCACGCTGCAAACGCACGAACACGTCACTAGCGGTGATGGTGTGCGATCTGGACGGTTTCAAGCAGATTAATGACCGGTTCGGCCATCTCGAAGGCAACAAAGTGCTGACGCTTTTTGCCAGTTTCATGAAGAGCGTGTGTCGCGAATACGACTACGTCGGCCGCATGGGGGGCGACGAATTTGTCATGGTCGCTCCCGGGCTGACAGCCGAAGCTTCACAGGAAAAGGCCGTCCTCCTGATGCAGCTGGCCACCGAAGCTGGCCGCAAGATATGCCGGGAGGAGATCCTCTCACTGAGCATTGGTATGTGTTTTTATCCTCAGGATGGTACGGATGCCGAGCACCTGCTTACCGAGGCTGACAAGAAAATGTATGTCGTCAAGCAGGCACATCACGAAGCAACTGCCGGACCGGTGGTGGTTTCACGAGAGGGGAGCCCGCGGGCAGAGAAACCGATTTCCCAGTCTTTGTCCACTTAGGCCCGAAGAGTAGCCAATGCGAATAATGAGGATATTCCGGCACCTTGAGACAATTCTGGCCACTCTCTTAATCGGCGGCTTTCTATCCGCCACGCTGGCCCGACTTGCGCCGGGATTCGGCGCCGACGAGCAAGAACTGGACTCTCGTCTGAGTGCGGAGAGCATCCGCCAGATTCGGGAATCGCACGCCCAGGAACGCAACATCCTCCATTTCTATTTCAACTATCTAAAACGTGCTATCCATGGTGATCTCGGAACTTCACGCAGCCTCGGTAAGCCGGTGCGGCAGCTCATAGCTGATCGGCTTCCTATCACCGTGCGCTTGTGTGGCCTCGGGCTGCTGGTCGGTTGGACCGTGGGCCTGGCGCTCGCGATCGCGGTTGTGATGGCTCAGGTTCGTGTGCTCGACGTGTTTGCGGCGGGACTCGCCGGCACCTTCCTTTCGCTGCCCGCGGCTGTCCTCGCCCTCCTCTTTGTCTACTTCAATGCGCCGGCGTCCCTGGCGATCTCGTCGATCGTGTTTCCCAAAGTGTTCTCCTTTTCGAGGAATCTTCTCGCCCAGAGTTACGGCCTGCCACACATCATTACCGCCCGGGCCAAAGGCCTGGGTTCCGCACGCATATTCGGCTGGCACGTGTTGCCTGTGGCAGGGCCGCAGATGCTTGCGTTGGCAGGTGTATCGGTAAGCATGGCCCTGGGCGCAGCGATTCCGGTTGAGGCACTATGCGGGATATCTGGTATTGGCCAGCTTGCCTGGCAGGCGGCGCTCGGCCGCGATCTCTCTCTGCTGGTAACGGTCACGGTGCTGGTAACGGTGGTCACGCTCGCGGCCAACACGGGGTCGGATCTCGCAATGGATATCTTCCGGGGGCAGCAAGCTTGAGCGGTATACAAAAGTTCGCGTGTTGGACCCTCGCAGCCATTGTTCTGGGCGGAATTGCGCTCAGCATCATCGTTCCCGCTGATTACACAGTCCAGTTCCGAGAGACCCCAAATGCCGTACCAACGCATCAGCATTTGCTGGGGACCGATGAACTGGGACGCGATCGTTTGGCGCGCGTGCTCTATGGCACCCGAATTTCGCTGTTGCTCGCGCCCGCAGCAGCCTTCCTCTCGACCCTCATGGCAGCGCTTATCGGCGTCGTTTCAGGTTACTTTGGCAGTTGGTGCGAGCGCCTTGCCCTCGCAGTCACTGACCTGGTGCTCTCGCTGCCATGGTTGTTCCTGATGCTCGCCGTGCGGGCCGTGTTGCCGCTAAACGTGTCGCCACTCACCTCCGTAGTCATCACGTTCCTGCTTCTAGGCCTGCTGGGATGGGCTGCGTCCGCCCGAGTGCTGTGTACAGGCACTCGCGTCTTGCGCAATTCTGATTTCATCCTCCAAGCCCGCGCTTCTGGTCTGCACGGATTCCGCCTCCTTGCGGTGCACATTATTCCCAACTTGAAGCCGGTGCTGTACGCGCAGTTTCTGATCTCTGTTCCGGTGTTCATTTTGAGTGAAGCGAACCTAGGGATTCTGGGGTTGGGAGTCGCTGAACCGCTCCCCTCTTGGGGCAGCTTACTGCGTGAACTGGAGGGGTGGGGCGGTTTCTCCACGGAACCGTGGAAGCTTGCCCCAATGTTGCTGCTGATATTGGTCGTTAGTTGTTTCCAGGTAATTCTAGCGCGCGAGGAGGTATCGGCATGAAACGGCGCTCCATATTGGCTTTCTTGATTTTCGTGCTGGTTCTGACCCGAGTGTTGAGTTATGCGCAGTCCGGCGACGAACTTCGGTTCTACCTCCGGTCCGACCCGAAGACGTTCAATCCACTTCTCGTCGCCGACGATGCCTCTGAAACGATTCGCTATCTCACCGGCGGCGTCTTAGTGCGCGTCAACCGTCAGACACAGCAACTGCAGCCGGAACTGGCGACAGCCTGGAAGCTTTCAAAGGACGGGAAGAGCATCAGTTTTAATCTTCGCGAACACGTGTACTTTTCTGACGGCACGCCATTCTCGGCCCAGGACGTCGCCTACACGGTGCAACACTTGATGGACCCGGCCGTACACTCGCCGACAGGCGATTCCTTCCGCTCTGGTTCAGGTGAGGTACGGACTGATGTGCCCTCGCCAAACCGGATCACAATTTCTTTTCCCGCTCCCGTCGCCGGGATGGACAAGCTCTTCGATCACGTGGCCGTTCTTTCCTCCCGTTCGCCTAAGCAGGAGATGGCGGTGCTGGGACCCTTTTATGTCGCAGATTACAAGTCCGGCTCTTACGTTCTGTTGAAGCGAAACCCGAACTATTGGAAGAGAGATTCCGCGGGGAGGCAGTTGCCGTACTTGAACTCTATACGAATGGACATACAGTCGAATCGTGACATTGAGGAACTCAAATTCCGTCGCGGTGAGATCGATCTCGTCAACTCGCTCGACAGCGAGTACTACGATCGCCTGGCTTCGACTTCGGCGAAGTTGCTGCATGATGCCGGTCCATCTTTGGATTCGGAGCAAATGTGGTTCAACCAAGTCGGCAACGCGCCCATTCCTGCGTACAAAAAAGAATGGTTCCGTTCAACCAATTTTCGCCGCGCAATTTCGTTGGGCATCAACCGCGCAGATCTATGCCGGGTTGTGTTCGCTTTGCACGCTCGTCCTGCGGTGGGACCGGTTTCGCCGGCAAACAAGTTCTGGTTCAACACCAAGCTGCAACCGCAGTCATTCGATCCCGCTAGCGCCTTGCGCTTTTTACAGCAGGATGGCTTCCGTCGGGAGGGGTCCACGTTACGCGACCGGGATGGACATCCTGTCGAGTTTTCCATTATCACCAACTCGGGAAATAAATATCGCGAACGAATGACTACGATGATTCAACTGGACCTTGGGAACCTGGGCATTCACGTGAACGTCGTAACACTGGACTTCCCATCCCTTATCGAGCGAATCACACAGTCGTTTAATTACGAGGCAGCCCTGTTGGGCCTTGTTAACGATGATCTGGATCCCAACGCGCAAATGAACGTGTGGCTGAGTTCCGCTGAGAACCATCAGTGGAATCCCTCCGAGAAGTCGCCGGAAACGAATTGGGAAGCCGAAATAGATCGCCTGATGAGGGCGCAGCCTGATGAGGGCGCAGGCGTCGGCCATTGATCCAAACAAGCGGAAGTCTTATTTCGACCGGGTGCAGGAGATTGCCGTAGAGCAGGTTCCGTTCATCTACCTAGTGAATAAGAATGCACTTTCGGGGATCTCGGGTTCAGTGGAAGGGGCCACTCCAATCGTCCTGCGTCCGGAGACCTACTGGAATGTCGAGTGGTTGAACAAACAGAGATGAACACCTCCGAGCCTCTGCTCTCCATCAGCCTGTCTGTCGGGTATCGCGGTAAGTCTGCGGTGCTCCGCAACGTTGCACTCGAGATTGCACCGGGGGAAGTCCTGGGCTTGGTCGGACAGAGTGGGTCCGGGAAGAGCACTCTCGCCCTCGCAATCCTTCGCCTCCTGGAACTTAAAAGGGGTAGAGCCGAGGGAACTGCTAATTTTCAGGGCCGCGACCTGATCGCGTTGAAAGAGAGTGAATTGCGCCGCATACGAGGGAAGGAAATCGGTCTTGTGCTACAGAGCCCGCTCTCTTCACTCAACCCCGCGCTACGCATCGGCACTCAAATGTTCGAAGCCTGGGGCGCGCATGCCCGGGGTCCATCGGAACGTCGCCGCCACTCCGTCCTCGAGGCCCTCGCCAGCGTGAGTCTGCCGGCCGATGATGTCTTTTTGCAGCGTTATCCTTCACAGATAAGCGTCGGGCAGGCCCAGCGTGTACTGATCGCCATGGCCGTGTTGCATCGCCCATCGTTGCTGATCGCCGACGAGCCCACTAGCGCTTTGGACGTGATCACGCAGTCGGAGATCCTTGCCCTGTTCGGTAAACTGAATAAGGAAATGGGGATGGCGGTCCTCTATATCTCCCACGACCTGCTCTCGGTCGCATCCCTTTGTCACCGCATTGCAATCCTTCATGAAGGAGTAATTGTCGAGTGCGGAAGAGTTGCTCAGATCTTCGGATACCCGGTGCATCCTTACACGCAGCGGCTTGTCCAGGCGATGCCGGATAAAACCGCTCTGATCGCCCGCGCGCCCGTAGCCAGACTGGCTGCTTCCGCTGCGGTGCCTACTTGAGAGACTAATCCGCGACGGCACGGAGCTAAATCCCGTGGCGGGTCCTCCAGATACTGCGTGGTTTGCCCCGGCGCTCCCCAGCGATTACTCTGAACTCGTAAAGCGTCGACAATGACTATTCATATCCAGAATCTCAGAAGAGTTCCCTTCCCCATGATTTTGGCCGCGCTCCTCTGGACGTGGACCGCCTCCGGCAAAGACACGGTTCCGACGGTCCGCTGGACGGAGGGGAATCCTGGTTGCACTTTCACGCGCGGCGACGACGGCAAATATCGCTGGGCCATGTGGACTGACGATGTGGGGGTCAGCTTGGCTGTCGATTCCCAGGAGCTGCAGAAAACTCGACGTCGTCACGAACGGATTTTTGGAGTCCTCCTGAACGTTCATTATCGCGGCTCCGGCACGCTAAAGGTCAACCCTCAAAAAACCACTCTCGAGTTCGTCAACCATTTTCATACGGTAAGAAACTCGCTCCACCCTGATTACTTCTCTAAGGAGATTCAGAAAAAGGCAGACGACCTTGCGGATGAGACGGAATACCAAATCCAAAAGCATCCGGAAAAGAAAGATGAAAAGGAAAACTACCTCCGCGACTATGAGAACGAGGTCTCGGGGTTGACGCGGTTCCTGAGCACGCACAGCCTGCGTGAAGCGACACTAAATCCCGGCGATCCCGAGGTCGGTGGATGGATTTTTTTCGAGACCAAAAGTAAGTGGATTGGTGACTGGAAAAAGCAGGAGACTTTCCTGCTGCGCTTCCGGTTCAAAAACCGAGTCTTCGAGTTTCCTTTCACCCTGCCGCCTAGCGAAGGCGATCTGATCCTGCGCCGCCGTGAGCTTCACTGACAGATCAGGCCAGACTAAATGTCGGGGGAAACACTTTGCGCGGGCTCACACCGCCATCTTGCGCGACTCCGCCTCCTTCTGGGCGACATAGCGCAACAGAATGTCACGCAGCGACACGAGTCCTTTCAATTCCTTGCCATCACAGATGGGTAAATGACGGAACCCGAATTCGCGCATAAGAAACAGGCAGTTCTCCACGGTTTCATCCACACTGATTGATCGGGGTTTGGACGTCATGACCTCGGAAATCTTCGTGGTTCCCGGCAACCGGCCCGCGGCCACGACTCGGTTCATGACGTCGCGCTCGGAAATGATGCCTACGAGTTCCCCGTTGTGCACTACCGGTAGCGCCCCAAAATTGTGTTCCATCATCAATCGGGCGGCTTCCAGCACAGTGCAGTCGGCATCGATGGAGTACACTCTGCGGTCTTTTACCAGTTCGTAGACTTGTGCCATGGAGTGGAGTGCTCCTTACACCAGAGAATCTGTAGCGACGATTCAAGGTTTTTTTGAGGCGCCAGAAGCCTCAATTACCTGGCAAATTGCACTACTTTAGCACAACTGGGGATTGTCCAGGGGCCTGGGGGCATGACAGAAGCCGCGCGGGCAAAAGCAAAGCGGCCACCATCGGCTTCCGCCTATTGGCGGCGCGGGCCCCAGTTCGGTCCCACGGCCGAGGCTATGTTTACGGTTGCTTTATTGACAATTGCTTCGCCTATTGCAGATGGTTCAACTTTGACGGAGTGCTTTCCGCAGTCTTGCTGTCTTCGCGAGGTGTCATCGAAATTACGAAATATTCACGCTCCTTGTCATCCAGGTCCTCGACTCGCAGTGACATCTTGTCTTTCACCATGCGGAACTGTGCTTTCTCCCCGACCGGCAACAAGACCGGGTGCTTGTCATCTTTAGGACGGATGCGATATACCACGCGATCCGATTGCAGCACGTACTCTTGGCAAAGCAAGGCCTTGGTCTTTTTGTGTTCCGAATCCGTGCCCAGGATCTGTCCCGTCAGGCCCTTGCCGCCGTTTTCGTCGTACCCGCACTCCACCGATTCCATTTGCAGCAGTTCGCCGGTTTGATAATGCTTTGGCTCTCTTGCGTGAGCGAGGGAGACGAGCAGAACCCCAGTCAATACCAGCTTAGAACACATGGATTTCCCTCCATACGCAATCCGGTGAGCGGAAACGAGCCGCCAGATTGCGCCATCCTCAACACACGATTCTTCTATCGTGGTAGGTGCTTCGGAAGGTCACAGGAGTGCCTGTACCGGGGTAACGCTGGTTTTGGCCGGAGCAGGTGGGTCAGTTCTGCATCAGAGCTCTTGATAACAATCGGCTCTAGGGACTGCGGACAAACTAAATGTGTCTCTTGAAGTCACAAGGGCTCCTCAGTGCTGCAGCAAATTCTCCAGCCTGCTGAAAAATCCGGGATACGAGATATCGGCGACATCGGCGCGAAGAATCTTCGTTTGTCCTTTCGCACGCAGTGCCGCCACCGCGAATGCCATCGCGATCCGGTGATCCTTGAAAGAATCAATTTCCGCACCGTGCAGTGTTTGCCCTCCCGGAATTTTGAGCCCGTCTTCACGCTCTTCGACCTGCGCTCCCATAGCTCGAAGATTTGTCGCCACAGCCGAAATCCGGTCCGACTCCTTCACTCGCAGTTCTTTCGCATCGCGAATCTCCACACCGTCTTCTGTAAATGGAGCAACAGCGGCAAGCACAGGAAGTTCATCGATGAGCGCGGCCGTATCGGCGCCGCCAATGGTTGCACCTTGGAGTCTGCCTCCTTCCACCTGCGCGGTGCCCACCAGTTCTCCGTGATGCTCTTCCAGTTGCGTGACCGTGATGCGCACTCCAATTTGAACCAGCAACTCCAGCAGGCGAGCCCGTGTGGGATTCATCAGCAAGCTGTCGACCACCAGTCGCGACCCCGGAAACAGGGCCGCTGCACAAAGAAAGAAAGCCGCACTGGAAAGATCGCCCGGTACGCGAGCTTCAATGCCACGCAGCTTATGTCCTCCGGCAATGCGTGTTTCGTTACCGCGCCTTGTCACTTCCGCGCCGAAGGCTTGCAGCGCCAGTTCGCCATGATCGCGCGTGCGAACCGGTTCTTCGACGCGAGTTTCGCCCTCGGCAAACAGCAGCGCCGATTTGACCTGCGCACTCGCCACCGGCAAACGATAGTCAATTGCCTTCAGATTTCGACCTGTAATGCGCACTGGCGGGCGATCACCATTGCCAGCATTGATCTTGGCGCCCATCATCGTCAACGGCTTGATGACCCGCGCCATCGGCCGGCGGGAGAGCGACTCGTCTCCCACCAGCTCACTCGTGAACTGCTGGCCAGCCACGATGCCGCTGAGCATGCGCATGGTTGAGCCGGAGTTGCCACAATCGAGCGGCAGGCTTGGCGCTTGTAATGCCCGCCCGCGGCCTGTGATCTCAATTACATTCTCCTGGGCATCTTTTTGTTCCCACTCACAGCCGAGCGCTCGCAGGCAATTTAGGGTGCTAGTGCAATCCATACCGGTGGAGAAGTTCTCAAGGCGCGTAGTGCCCTCGGCGATAGCTGCGAGCATGGCGTAGCGGTGCGAAATCGACTTGTCCCCCGGCAAGCGGATGCTTCCCGAAATATTTTTGGCCGGAGAGATAATCAGGCTGGAGCCGTGGTTCATCTAACGATCAATATAACGGATGCGGTTCAGCCGAAGGAAAGGAGATCGCCGGGTTTTGATTATTGCTTTCTGAGCCGCGTCGGCTCCCACCACGGATCGCTTCTTGATTCAGGTAGTTGGATCGGCAAGAATGACGTGGGCTGTCTGGGATTTTCTAATCTACAATCAACAATCGAAAATCTTACCTATCCTGTCAGCGTCTTCGCTTCGGCACTGGCTTCTTTCAGAATGTCCAAGGGAACTTCTTTCATGCTGACATTAAACTCAAACATGGGTATCTCCGTGCCGCGCCCCCAGCGATTGACCTCCCAATGGGCGCGCACAAACTTCGTGTCCGGGTGTTGCGTCAGATCAAGCAAGAGCGGATGCTGCCCAGCATAAAACTTCTGGGGAAATGCTACTACTGGTTTCGGACTCCAAGCGGCGCCATCAGCCGAACCGAAAATACTCACGTCCAACGACTCCTGTTCAACGATGTTTGTGATGTGTAGCGTCAGGAGAAATACGCGATTGGAAGCGCTGCTGACATCGACGGCCCGACCGTCGCCTTTGGCAGTCACAACCGTCCTTTCGGGAACCAGGAAGCTATCAATCATGGCGGGAATTGTAACAAAATAGTCTGCAGAAAAATTGCGGCCCCGCTTTTCTCTGCGTCTTCCGTGGATTTTCTCCGCACCCGCAACGGTCAACCTTTCCTACCCTAACTGCAACGAATCCAAAAATTGCCGCAGGAGCTTGCCCATTTCTTCGTGCCGCTCCCACACCGCGAAATGGCCGGCTCGCGGCACGACTCTCATCTGGCTGTCCGCTATATTTTGCCGCATCACCTCCGCATCAGCCACCGGCGAAAGCGTGTCTTCATCTCCAACAACGATCAGCGTGGGAACATTGATTGTCTTCAATGTTTCAACTGAATCCGACCGCTCCGCCATTCCCTTCTGCACCAGGCTAATATCCTCCGAGGACATTTTCATCATCATCTGTCGTGCCGAATCCACCAGATCCGGGCGAGTGTTAAGGGTAGTACGGCCGAACAGCTTCGGGATCATGCTCTCGATGAAGGACTCAGTCCCGCGCTCCACAACATCAGTGGCTGCCTTGAGTCTCCCGGCTCGTCCCTCGGGAGTGTCGGCCTGTGCTTTGGTGCTACAGAGGACCAGAGCGGCCACCCGGCCTCGATACCGGCGCCAGAATTCAAACAGTGCGTACCCGCCAATAGATACGCCAACCAAG
>QIAR01000395.1 GCA_003225595.1 Acidobacteriota bacterium
TGCATCCCGACGCTGCCTGCGCTAGAGTATTTCCGCTCTCGCGATTCTCCCTGCCTTCTCTATTTCCCCACCATTTACACAGGCGCTTGCTGCATTGTCTGTGCAATATAACGGGTTCTCAGGCTTGGACACCCCATATATTGCGTTTTCATGCTTGACCAGCGCCCATTTTGACCTTTACAGTAGCTGCAATCCGTGCCTCTCAGTGGTGGGGAGGACTGCACTCTCGAGGGATGACGAGGTTTCAGGTTGGCGTTTTGGCGCGAAGGCATCAAGGGAATCTCATTAGTAAATTGGGCGGATCGGGGCGCCAGAGCAGTTTTCAATGCGATGTTTGCGCGCCCGAAGGTCGTGCGAAGCGTGGTACAGCGTAGCAGGGAAGCTCCGGCCAGACTGGCGACAAGTCCTGTCCTGAGCGAAGCAGAAGAGCCGGCGCTGCCAAGGAGTCTAAGTTGCACAAACTGAAGAAGCTCCAAATTCTAGGGTTTAAGTCGTTCTGCGACCGCACCGAACTGAAGTTTCACGGTGACGGCGTGGCGGCGATCGTCGGGCCAAACGGCTGTGGCAAGTCCAATATCGCGGACGCGATCTCATGGGTGCTGGGCGAGCAGTCGGCCAAGACTCTGCGCGGTTCGCGAATGGAGGACGTCATCTTCGCGGGCACACGCGACCGCAACCCCACAGGCATGGCCGAAGTGTCGCTTACGCTGCTCGACCCAGAGGTCTACCACGGGCCCGATGCCAGCGAGCCAACCGAAATCGACATTCAAGACGACATGCCGGAAAGCGCCGAGCACTGGGACGAAACCGAATTGCGCGCTAAAGCCGCCGAAGAGACCGAGCACATGGTGGAAGAGGCGCAGCCGGGATTAGCGGAGGAAATGGAAGGAGCACCTCCCGCCGAAGGTGCCGAGTCGACAAGCTCGGATGGCCCAACCGTGGTGCTCAAAATCCGCCGTCGCAGGTTCAACCAGCAGCAGTTCCGGACGGGCGAGATTGTGGTCACGCGCCGCCTATTTCGATCGGGCGACAGCGAATACCTGCTGAATGGCAAGCTATGCCGCCTGCGTGACATCCAGGAATTATTCATGGGCACCGGTCTGGGACCGGAGTCCTATGCACTGATCGAGCAGGGGCGGATTGGACAGATCCTGAGCAGCCGTCCTACCGATCGCCGCGCGATCATTGAAGAGGCCGCGGGCGTGACCAAATTCAAAACCAAGAAGCGGCTGGCCGAGGCGCGCCTGGAAGATGCGAAACTGAACCTGGCCCGGGTGAACGATATCTTCGAGGAAGTCACGCGGCAGGTGAACTCGCTGAAGCGCCAGGCGTCCAAGGCCGAACGATATGCAAAGCTGCGCGACGAGATGCGCGCCAAGCTGCGCATTGTACTCGCCAGCAAGTTCGCGCAACTGAATCAGGAGAGCGCCGAACTGGATGTGCAACTCAATAGTATCTCCGAAGAAATTCGGGGCCGAACCGAGCAGGTGCAGCAGCTCGATACAGAACACGCGGAACGGACGCAGCGTGGATACGCGATAGAAACCGAACTTCGACAGAACCGCGAGCGTCTGAACCAGATCGCAATCGAGAGTGACCGCGCACGGGCCCGACGACGCACCAATGAAGAACGCTGCGCGGAACTCGTGGTGCGCTCGGGTGCATCGGATGCCGAACTGGCTCAGATGCGCCACCGTCTGACCGCACTCGAGGAGGAGCTCGATTCCAACCGCCAGGTGCTGGAATCGGCTGCAATCGATCTTGCTACCGCGCAAAACGAACTGACCCTCTGCCAGCAGGAAGTGACCAATGCAGCGAGTGAGCTCGCAGCGCAAGAGCGCGAACAGGAAGAATGCCGTATGGGTGTCATGGAGGCGGTTGGATCAGCCTCTAACCTTCGCAACCAGCTCACGCAGGCGGAAGAAAGGCTAGCTGCAGTCGATCGCGAAGCGTCGCGTCTGCTGAATGAAATTGGGGACGCTAACTCCCGAGTGGAGACCTTCGGCGGCCAGCGTGGTCAGCTCGCACTCGAGTTCGAGACGGTGTCGCAGCGCATCACTGGTCTAGGCGAAGAGATCGCGCAAGCGCGGCAGTTAATCGAGTCGAAGCGGCACGAAGAAACGGGAGCCAAGAATCGCCTCGACAGCTTGCGCGCAGAATACGCATCTGCATTGGGCAAGAAAGGATCGCTGGAGGGGGTCATTGCCGAGCACGGATATTCGACAGAATCGGTGCGCCGATTGTTTCAATCGGGAGGAATGCAAGGAGGCCTGGCTCCGGCTGGCGTGTTGGCTGATTTTCTTGAGGTCGACCCGCGTTACGAACGAGTGGTCGAAGATTTCTTGCGCGATGAATTGAACTACGTCGTGGTGAAGTCCTGGGATGCAGCTGACGAAGGCCTTCGGCTACTGCGCACGGATGTGGACGGGCGCGCGACTTTTCTCGTTCATCCCGAAGATTCACAGGCGAAGTTCTCGTTTCTTGTCGATGATAGCGCGCGTCCGGACCCACCGTCCGCAATCCTCCCTCTGAAACGCACGATTCGAGTACTGAATGGTTTCGGCAAGTCGCTGGAAGTGATCCTGCCCAAACTTCGTGACGGATACATCGTGCCCGATCCGGGTTTTGCCCGCGAACTGGCGCTACTGAACCCGGACGCCTTCTTTCTATCCCATTCTGGCGAATGCTTTCATAACGTGACCGTCACCGGAGGCAAGCAACGCGCCGAGGGTCCACTTTCCATGAAGCGCGATTTGCGCGAGGTCTTGCGACTGCTGGAGGAATTGGAACGCGCACTGCGCGATGAGGGCGCGCATGTCCTGAGGCTTGGAAGAGAAATCAAAGAGCTCTCTGCCCTGCTGGATTGCCTCGAAGGCGAAAAGCGGGTAGCGGAAAAAGAGGCGATGACGTCCAGCCACATGTTGCAGCAACTCGAAGCAGAGATGGCGCGCGTGAATGAGCGGCTGAACACCGGCCGGCAGGACCTACAGCGGTTAGCCGCTGAGCGCACCGAACAGCAACAACTCATCAATGCACGCCAGGGCGAAATTGCGATCGTGGGCGAAAGGCGCCTAGAACTAGAACGCCAAATGACCGCCGGTCAGGAACGGGTTGTTAGCCTACGTGAGCGCCGGGACGTCGCGGCACAGAACACTTCGCATCACGGGGCGCGAGTGGCAGCTCTCGAAGAGCGCCACCGGTCCGCAGCCGCGGTCACCGACAGGATCGAGTCGCTGGTCTCCGAAATGCACGAGCGGGTAAATGCGCTACGCACGCAGGACGATTCCGCTGCGTCGGAGAAGCTGCAGCGCGAGACCGAGAATCAGGAACTCGCTACCCACTTAGCCGATCTCGAGGCGGAGCGTAATGCCGGTGAGGCACGAGATGGCCTGCTGCAATTCGAGTCCGAGCAAGTCCGAACATGCCTGGCCGAAATTGATGAGGGCCTGCGCAGGGCTCGCCAGGTGCTGGATCAGGCGCGCGACAATCGCGGCGAACTGTGCGCGACTGCGGCTAAGCTGCAGTCGGACGCGCAGCACATGGCTGAAAACTGCCTGAACGAACTCGGGGTGCAGCGCCATGAACTCATGTCGGATACGACCATCCCGATTTCTGCCGGCGAACAGCTCGTCGTAGAAGACCAAGCCTATCGCGAAATGCGCAGCCGCCTCGATGCGATGGGCCCCGTCAACATGATGGCACTTGAGGAATACAGGGAAACCGCCGAACGCCACCAGTTCTTGGAGGTGCAGCGTAAGGACCTGCTCGAATCGATCCAGAACACCCAAGCCACGATCAAGGAGATCGATACTTTTTCGCGACAGAAATTCGAAGAGGCATTCCACAAAATCAACGACAACTTCCAGGGCACATTCCGCAAGCTCTTTGGTGGCGGCCATGCCTTCATGCGCCTGACTGACGAGGAAAACAGCGCCGAAAGTGGCATTGACGTGGTGGCTTCACCTCCCGGCAAGAAGCTGCAGAACGTGCTGCTGCTCTCTGGCGGCGAGAAGGCATTGACGGCGCTGGCCCTGCTAGTCGGTATTTTCCAGTACCAGCCGAGCCCGTTCTGCATCCTCGATGAAGTCGATGCGCCGCTGGACGAGGCTAACATCGGCCGCTTCACCGATTTGGTGAAAGAGATGAGTGTGCAGACCCAATTCGTGCTCATCACCCACAGCAAGAAGACGATGAGCATCGCCCCTGTGCTTTATGGCGTGACCATGCAGGAGCCCGGAGTTTCGAAGCTCGTGTCGGTCCGCTTCGGTGCAA
>QIAR01000396.1 GCA_003225595.1 Acidobacteriota bacterium
TATATGTCTCGCAGGACGAAGACCATTCACAAGCCGGGCCCCAGCTCTTGCGAGCCGCTGGCCAGGACTGCTCTTGTTGTAATTCAGATGCCTTGTAGAGGTCTTGAGGGTTCGATCTCTAATCTGAGAAGTCAAGCGAAAGCTTGTCTTTTTCTGCAGCGAAGTCCTCATCGATGGACACCTCTCTCATTGGCCCCTGCTCTTTGCGCTGCTTCCGCAGATAGTGGTGCACCGGGAGTGCTACGGAGTGACTCGCGAACTGCCATCACCATCCGGGAGG
>QIAR01000397.1 GCA_003225595.1 Acidobacteriota bacterium
TACAACGGTCGGGTTCCAACTCGGCCGTTTTATGTTTGAAGATAATTCCCAGACCCCTGGGTTGGTGCCGGTACTTCCGGCCATGGGCCTTGTCGAGGTCCAGGGTCCCGGTTTGCCAATCCCGAGCGGCAGGCGACCATGAGCGAACTCGTACCGTATTTTCTCGGCTACGGTAAGGTCGAACGCAATTGGTCGGACACGACTTTGCGAACGTATGGCAATTCGCTGCGCTGGATCATCCGGATCATCGGGGATCTCCCGCCCCAACGCATTCGGCTGGAACACGTGCTCCGGGTGAAGGCCGATTGCGTACGGCGCGGAGCCGGCAACCACCATACGGCAACCGTGGTAGCGGCTCTCAAGTCATTCTTGCGATTCTGCCAATTGAGTGTCGGGTTAGAGACCATGGACGTGCAGCAGATTCGCTGTCCGCGCATACCCAAAACCGAAGTCCTCTACCTCACCCCGGAAGAAGTGCAGCAGTTCGTCGCCGCAATTCCGATCCACAAAAGTCAGCGCGGGTTTGATCTCAAGTGGCTTTGCTTCCGGACGCTCGTGGAGGTCCTCTTGGGCACCGGCGTGCGGATCTCGGAGGGGCTTTCCCTCAAGCGCACGTCCGTCAATTTCCAGACAGGGGAGGCGACCATCGTGGGCAAAGGCAATAAAGAGCGCGTGATCTTCTTCAGTCCGCGGTCGCTCAACTGGATTAAAGAGTACCTGACGCGGCGAAAGGATGGCGGCGAGTCCCTCTTTGTGGTGGGCACGAATGGGAGGCCGCTCACCCTGAGTACGGCGCTAACCAGAACGACATGAACCTATGGGAAGTTCCTGTTGAACGATCGGGTGTGAAGACGTCCGGCCCTCCGCGACGGATCACAAGCTGGGCCGGTTTGTCGCTGTTGGATTTGAGCCTCAGCCAGGACGGCAAGCGCTTGATATTCGTCAAGGCAGGATTTCAGCGCGACCTTTACGTGGCAGAGCTGAACAGCAAGGGAGGCCTGGGACCACCCCGGCGATTCACGCTGGAAGGGCGCAACGATTTGCCTTCAGCTTGGACGCCGGACGGGCAGCGGCTCTTCTTTTATTCCGACCGCACCGGTAACTGGGACATCTTCCGCCAGGGATTGCGGGAGCGAAGAGCCCAGGACTTCGTTCTGGTTTCCGGCGAGCAGATCGAGCCTCGGCTCAGCCCAGACGCTTCATGGGTTCTGTATTGGGATTATGTCGAGGGAGGGAAAGAAAAGTCGGCACCGATGCGACTGATGCGGATACCGATTTCCGGCGGGGCCCCGGAAATGGTGCTGCAGGCGGCGCGCGAAGCATCAGTGCGATGCGCTCCTGGACATTCGCCCTGCATTCTCAGCGAGCCGGATAGAGCAAATGGCGAACTCGTGTTCAGCTCTTTCGATCCGCAGCGAGGCAGGATAGCGGAACTAATAAGACTGGCGGCTGATCCAGCCGGGTTGCCGGCATGGGACCTGTCTCCTGATGGTTCGACGTTGGCCATCGTGGATCTGGATGAACACAAAGACCAGATTCGGTTGGTGGAGTTGGAGAGCGGGTCGGCGCGTGCGGTAAGCTCCGGTCGCTCGGCACGCCTCTCCGGCATAAGTTGGTCAGCGGACGGCAGAGGGTGGTTCGTCACGAGCTCGTCGGCACGAGAGGCCGCAATCCTGCACGTTTCGTTGACTGGCGTAGTTTCTAAGCTGTGGACAACCAGCACTTCCGTGGGGACACCGCTAGCTTCGCCCGACGGCAGGAATCTCGCCTTTGTGGTTTCAGCGTACAACAGCAACGCTTGGAGCATCGAGAATTTTTGAGCAGTGTGGTCAGAAGGACAATTTCAAAATCTCTCCAGCGCTCACGAGTCTCCTTTAACTTCAAAATCCCATGCCCGCAGTAAATCTAACGGAACGTACTTCTGTTCTTTGTTCTTTTGCACCCACTCTTTGAGCTGAATCGAATATTTGTAATCCGCTGGGGACAAATGCAATTTCCTAACAATCTCCTCGAAAGACGTCGGGCCGCTGTTCCGGGCGCTGTCCACATCCGGCTTGCCCCAATTCGGGTTCCCGCGTTTCTGGGTCACTCAATTCCTCGGGGGGGCCCCCCTCGCTGTGGAAGACGTTGTGGAAATGACCGGAGATTGCACCACAAAGCGGCATTGAAGCCCTTAGAAGTTTTGTTAGCATACCGATCAGGAAAATCAGAACATGTTTTCACAACGTAAGGCCCCCGCACCGGAGCCCAGCTCTCGCATGCGGTATTACCTCTCAAATCTCCCGACTCAACTGCGGTCACCGGAGGATTTCGACCGTCTCAGTCGGTTAATGGGGGAATTACCTCGGGATATCCTGAACGAGCGAATGTCTCACAAAGAGGTGCGCCTCGTGAGACACGAGTTTGCCAAGCTGTTGAAGGCTGCGTGACGCAGTGTCCGAGCGCAGGGGCGGGCTTTTCTCCTCCCACTTCCCGCCCCTTTTTCTCACAAACAAAAACGCAGCATTTCCCGTGCGCTCGATAGACGTTTCTCCGGACGGAACGCCGCCAGGCGGCGTTACGTAGGGAGCTTCGCTTTCACTGCCTCGCTTGCACCCGCGCCAAACCTCGCTTCATGCCGCTTAAGCGGCAGGGGGTGAGCGCCGTGTTTCGGCTCGCAGGCGCCGTGTTACTGTGCAGCTTGCTCACCTCCTATTGCGGCCGCGTGTTTCTCTGCGAAGGCGAGACTTGCACGGACCTCGGCGCGTGTCGCTGCAGTCCCCTCGTTCTTCTGCGTATACCGCACCGCCTCGAAGAAACCGTCAGCCGCATCAGGTTTCACTCTTTGCGAGAGGAGCTGCAGGAATTCCTTGTCGTCCGTAGCCTTTTCCAATCGGCGCAAGCTTTCAACGATCATGGAGCGAGTGGCGAGAATGTCCTTTGCGACTGCTTCGTCAGCAAATGTGGAACCGTCTCCAAACTGAGCAAACTGTACGTGCACTTCCGCTTTCGGCTCGTCGCTACCCTCCAGCGGGTTGATACAGCACCATGACGAGCGACGTCCCGGACGGTTACGGGCTAATACGAATGACTCCCCCGGGCCGATATCGCGCCGGAAAAAATGATCGAACTCCAGGACGTGATGAGTACTGCCACCATGAGGACCAGCTTCGTCGAAATACGCGACCAGCAGCACGACTCCCTTTCCAGACATATTGCGTGCCATCACCTCGTACTCGCTGGATGCCGTGACCGAGTTGCCGACGACTTCCTCGGTGAAGGAGGCTGTGCCTGAGATCTCCAATGGGCTTCCTGAATCAGACTTGTCAACGACAGGCACGGTGAAGGTGAGCTGTGACCAGGCTGAAAGGGTGAGACAGAGAGGGAGGAAAATGGTGGCCCTGAACTTCATAGCGGCCTCCGTCCGAAATTCTACGCCTCTCTAGAATGACGTGGATGAGGTTTCTTGGAGGTGAAGGACAGCGCCAAGGTCATTGGAAAGGTCAGTGGCTCAGAAGTTCTGCAGGCGAACATGTCCTTCGAGGCGCAGAAGATCTTCGCGACACGGAAGTTTGACGCGGATGTATACGTGCATTTCATCACAAGGCGCGCCTGCTTTGGTTGGCTCTCGATTTGCTCCTTTTAGGAGTCCAGGTCCGCCGAAACCCAGCTCCAACAATGTCCTACTGCCTGGCATAAACAGGGACTAACGAGGGCCCGTGAGTTTCGGCACATTCCGCAACAGAATCGGAGTGTGTGGAAGTCACGGATTTT
>QIAR01000398.1:0-1310 GCA_003225595.1 Acidobacteriota bacterium
AGTTGGATGTTTGGAGACCAATGGGAAGTAGAAAAATTGTCGGCTAGGCGATCGTACGGAATAAAATTTCGCAGCGGTTCGCCCCACGGTGCATGCAGATCGCTTCCCTGATAACGATGTGCTCCCCATAATGTAGCGCTAGGCCCTTGGCAATTCCTATGGCTAGGGCACACATACGACGCGGCGAATCATAAACCATCAGGACCTCATTGTTGCTCAAGCGCTGGCTCATTAGCTGGGGTGGCTTGGCACCGGGATTTTGGACTCGTACTACCGTGTGGACAGTACCTTCGGTATGTTCGATGACATCGATGGTCTTCCATCCGGGTTTTAACAGATGGCTATACATGCGTAGCAGCGAGGGGACAATGAATTGGCCAAAGTCTTCCAGTAGGGCGAGGGTGGGCTGGCCGGTCATTTCGGAGGCCGCCCTCACCAAGGAAGCGATTTCCGAATCTGGGTACTCCTGGACAGGGAAATAAAGTTTGTTGCCCAGTCCGGCTCTCGTGAGCAATTGGTGCCAGGTTCCAGCGCCATGTTTCGTCTCTGCATACTTGTGTAATTCGGCGAACACAATGCCGTGCATTTTAGTCCTACAAATTCGAACCGGAGATCACGCCGGGAGCGACCCGACCGCCGACTAAGAAAGTTTAGAAGTAGAATCGGACCGCACATCTAATTCTTTTCCTGGTGTTACGAAATTAAAACACGGGCGTTGGAGAGTAAAATCGATTTCAGTGGGGGCGACGATGCAAACGCAGCGGAAGTGTGGATGCAAGTTGCGGGATGGAGTTTATGTTTGCGATGCTCACGGGATGGAATTGCAGCAGATATCGGCTTCAGAAACTCCTCCATCTGGAAGGCCACCTTTTGTGAGATGATTCCAGGCTCGATTTCATCAAGCTAATAGGACCCAGTGCCCCCCGGTCTCCCAAATGCGATTGTCGCCAGCCGCATCTTGGAGTATGGCGGGGGCGATGCTCCGTCAATATGCAATGGCAAACGACTACCAAGCCAAAGCAAAAGCCAACCCTTCAAGGTGGGCATCCCAATGCCACTCCAGAAAAAAGAGCATTTTCGCGGAGCGCAACTCCAATTGAGCGCATCTTCCGCAAGGCGATGGGCCGCAAGATGAATGAGCAGGACCGGAAAATCCTGCTGCCCACGAGGCGGAAGCGGGCAGCCAGCCTTTGAAACGCTTAGAGGTCGCCCGTACACGAGCTCGCCTCGAGCTCGCCTCATTCCTATAGTTTAGGCGTGATCCGAGGCAACAGTGGCATGCTTCGTGCCATCAGCGTTACGCTGCCACG
>QIAR01000398.1:1328-7372 GCA_003225595.1 Acidobacteriota bacterium
CGAAGCAAAATGGTGCGCCGAGTCACAAACACAGCCTGCCACCCGCGCCGAAGAGGAGTTGAGGGTTTGCTTGGACAAGGTCACGAACTGCTGTGGGTCTTCTTCGTAGCGGACGACGAGTGTGAGAAGAAGCGCCTCCCGCATGTTTTGTAAATGCATGACGCGATGTTATGCACAGGGGCAGAACCCCGGAATGGCCTTTCGGTGCCAGTCTTAGTCACTTCTGTTCAACCTTTCTTTGTCCTCTTGCCTACGTGGCGTGGACCTTAGTCATACTGGGAAGTTCATGACAATGCCGTTCCAGGTAGCTGGTGCTCACATAGTCTGGGTGTGGATTTCCGCTGACTCCCCGCATTTCACAGCCTGTACAGTTGGCTGGTCTCGCCTTCTTGCGGAGCGCCATAAATTTTTCGCAGACCGTGTGCAACACACCCGTCCTCGATGGCTCTTCAGGCGGATGCGAACTGGCATGGTTAATCAGGCAGGGCGCTTCTGAATCCTCTCGTCGAGGATTGGAACGGCTGGCTTGGCGTGCGGCTCCTTCATGTGCTGGAACAAGCACGACCCGCAGAAGATCTTGCGGCAGAGGTCGCAAAGCTCCGCGTAGAAGTCGCATATTGCGGTTCCGCAATCGGCACACTCCTGACATCTTGAGGCGAAGGCGATTGGCACGGTTCATCGGCAGTGCGCTTATGTGTTATGTGGAGGGTTCAACCCTGGGGGATAAATCGAGCGGCTTTGATCACGCGACAGACGCTGATAGCTACAGTACCATCGGGGCTTTCCCGATTCGTGATACACACGGTCGATAAGCCGGGTGTTGATTTAACTTCTCTCCAAACGTCCAATGCAGGCCTTCACGAGTTGCATACGCCGTGAACCCAGTGCACCTCGGGCCAGCGGAATGTCCCAGACGAAGTGGGGGGCGAAGGATACGTTGCCGAGGTCTAGAAGATCAGCTTAAGGCCAAACTGCAGATTGCGCGGAGGGAATGTATCAGCCTGGCCGAAATGCGGACTGTTCAGCCTATTATTGCGGAGCGCAAAATTGGTGTGGTTGAAGACATTAAAGGCTTCGACACGGAACTGCAGATTGAATCTCTCGAAAAACTTAAAATTTTTGAATAGTGAAGTATCAGCGTTCCAATATCCTGGCCCAACAAAAGTGTTTCGTCCTAAATTACTAACGCAACCGAGGCAGGGCGCAAAGAAGAAATTCTCGGGCAGATTGAATCCGTCAGCCCATTGATCATGGCTGGCATGTACTTGACCTGCAATCGCACTGGGCCGATCGTTGGCTACACCGTCCAGGTTGAAGTCACCCCCGGTATTGATGCAGTTCGCAGGATCGAAGGTCGCGCTGTCGCAAGCGCCGGGAACAAGCGGCTCCAGGTGGGGTCTCCGCGGCAGCAACGGAGTCCAGTGGGCGCCGCTCTGGAAGGACCAGATGCCATTGAGTTGCCACCCCCTCAGCGCCGCGGCTACCAATCCGTGAGCATTTCGGAAGAATGGAAGTTCCCACACATAGTTAAACGTTAGCCGGTGACGGATGTCGAACGTAGAGTTGCCACGGTCGAGACCTGGCATGGTGACATCCGTTGTGAAGCCGTCACCAGCGGCGGATCCGTTCACGGTAGTTCCACTGTCATGCCATCCCGAGCCCGAATCAATGGAGTGACTGAAGGTGTAATTTCCGCTCAGTTGCCACCCATGGCTTAGTTTTTGGCGGACGGAAACCTGCAGCCCGTGGTAAATGGAATTGCCGACATTCTGCCACACGCGTAATTGACCGTAGTTCGGGTTCAGCAGACCTCTGGGATTGATTGGCAGGCCATTGGCAGCGAGCGTGGTGTCGAACCTGCTGCAGAGTTTCCGCCCGAAGTTGTCCGTGACGCAGGTTCCCTCTGGCAGCTGCGCGCCTGGAATTCGGTTAACATTTTCGGCCCGAAAAAGCTCGCGCCCGGCCGTCCCCACATAATTGATCTCAACTGCCAATCGCGGGCGCAGCTCCCGCTGCATGCCCAGGAACCAATTGAATACCTGCGGATCGCGTATGCCTTCGGGGAACACAATCGAAGTCAGCAAGGCAAGATTAGGATTGGCGGGATCCCAGCCCAAGATGTTGCCGGTTGCCTGTAGCCCGGCGCCGGCATGCTGCTCGGGGGGAGCCGGGCCGAGAAAAGTTGGCTTCCCGCCAGCAGTCGGACCGTACACAATGTGTTCTTTACTGTCAGGGAAGGCGAGAAAATTCACAACCTCATTCTCTGAATAATAAGGCGGATTCCAGCGGGTGTTGGACAGAGGATTGTATAAGGTGCCTTCATAGGACAGAGCAGCACCGCCGCGCAGTGCAGTCTTACCATCGCCAAAAATGTCCCAGGCAAATCCTAGGCGTGGTCCGAAATTGTTGTGATCCCCTGCGCCCAGGGTGTTGGCCGGGGCAAAGCCTCCTGGCCCGCATGCGCCTGCAAGCACGGCACGAGGATTGCCCGGGCAGGGAGTGCTCGCATCGCGGATCTGACCGGTGCCAGTGGTAATGTTGTCAATGAAGCGCCGCCCTGGACCTTTAATGAACGTTGTCGCCAGATGGTTCAACTCGGTGTGGCGGGTGTATAGATCATACCTGAGACCCAAATTGACAGTGACACGGTGAGATAGCTTCCAGTCATCTTGGACGTAAAGGCCAAATTCCCAGTTGCGAAAATGCCGGACATTCGGTGCAAGCTGGGCAGGACTACCACTTATGAATCCTGGGTCCACCCCGGCGTCTTGCAGCCAGGGCGCGTCAAGCGCGAAGAACAGGGGATCGAAGAATTCATAAAAAGGCCGTCCGGTATTGAAGACGGTGTTTTCCAAATTCCTGCGTACGTCCCCGCCGATCTTAAGGCTGTGCTTGCCACGGCTGATCGAGGCTAGGTCCGAATACGTGTAAATGTTCTCGTGGAACAATTGTGGGTACCCTGAGTAAGCGCCAAATCCCACCGTGCCGTCGTCGAATGCGACGTTTGGCACACCGGGGAACTGCGCTTCAACTGTATTGAGGTTTCCTGCGTACCCAGCACGGAACTCGTTGAGGAGGGCAGGACTGAAGAGGTGTATGTAGCTGAACTGGAAATTGGGCGTGGTGAGCTGAGAAGGAGTGGCAATACCAGGGCGAATTGCAGGCTGCGAGGTAAGAAATTTGTTTCGCGATCTCGACCAGTTGTACTGAGCAAATAAACGGTTCTTTTCGCTTGGGGCGTAATCGAGGCGAAACGAGGTCTCGTTCCCGTCGAAGAGGTTTTCGCTGACTTGCGACTGAAAAATGTTCAGTGCGGTCATCAGGAATGATTGGTCGCGATCAAAGGCACCCACAACTGGCGTACTGTAGGGTGAGCCGCCTGGGCAGCCACCCTGCTCGACAGGCTGGTTCATCTGGTCAATGTCGGCCTGCTCTACCCCGAACAGCCTGCCCAACTTGGCCGCTATGGCGCCGCTGCCGTCAGTGTGGTCAGGGCAGAGATAGTCAGCAAAGCTTGTGAAGAACGAGCCCGAAAAACCGCTACTAACGTAATCCCGCAGCGTAAACGCGGGACGCCCGTTCAAAGCCGGAGGGAAATTGGAATACAAAAGCGCGGCGACGGAATTAGGAAACGCAGTTCGAACCGCTTCCCGATATTGCGGTGATTCAACCAAGACCTCGTCAGGGAAAGAGGTTAGAAATCGGTCCCCCTGGTAAGCAGCAAAGAAGAAAAATTTGTTGCGCTGGATTGGTCCTCCGAAAGTTCCACCAAACTGATTTAGGTGCAACGGCGCCTGCTTGCGATTCGCAGGGTCGGGGTTGTGGTTGACGAAGAACGGGTTCGCGTCGAAAGCGTTGTTCCGCAAAAACTCCCACAGGCTGCCATGGAAGAAGTTCGTCCCTGATTTAGTCACAAGATTAGTGATGGCCCCGGCACTGTTTCCGAACTCGGCCGAGTTGTTGAGCGTGAGAAGCTGAAACTCCTGCACCGTATCCTGAATGGGCTGATTGACCGGCCCACCACTAAGGCCCTTATTGGAGACGCCATTGATAAGAAACCCGTTAAAGTTTTCGCGGACCCCGTTTACCACGGTGTTGGCACCGTTCTCGAAGATCACGCCGCGAACGTTGGTGGCGCCGGGGGCGTACTGAATCAAGTCGTAAACGTTGCGGCCGTTGAGTGGCAGGTTGGCGATCTGGGTGGATTCGACGGTTTCCGACAAGCGTGCGTTCTCGGTATTAACAGTGGCGGGCGAGCTGGTAACCTCGAGGCTCTCGCTCCGTGCTCCTAAAGTGAGCTGAAAATCTACCCTGAGGCTGCTGCCAGCGTTCAGTGTAAACTCGGAACTCCTGGCAACCTTAAATCCAGTGGCTTCAACCGTGATTTGGTAGCGGCCCACCAGCAGTTCCGTAGCGACGAATTGTCCTGCGTCGTTGGTGCGGAGGTCGAGCCGAAAACCGGTATCCAAGTTGCGCACGGTCACGCGAGCGCCGGCAATGGCTGCTCCGGTGGGATCGGTAACGATACCGGTGGCCTGACCGTTCTGTACTTGGGACGACACTGGGAGCGTGAACACAGCGAACAGGAGAATGAAAGTTACGCAACGCCCTACCTTGACCATTCAACCCTCCCGCGAACTTCGGCTTCGACACCAGTAACTCGAACAATTGCTAGGGATTGTTGACGTTTACGGTTCGCCCTCCCGGTGATGATGGGCCGCGAGTATACACCTCTCTGCAGACACAATTCCGGGGCCCAAAGAAACTGACGGCTCACTACTGTGGCCTGCTTTTGTGCTGAACATAACGCTTTGCCGACGGCCGCAGGCGCACCGTTCTTGAGCTCAATCTAATGTGCTCCTACTTAGCTAACGCGCCATTTCCTTGAGAAAGCGACCAGCAGGGCTGCAAAACAGGCCGAGAAGTAAGTGTCAGCAAGGGAGTAGAATCTGGTTCACCACTCCTAGGGTCTACCATCGAGGGTTGGAGGAGGCGCAGAGTGGAACCTGTCGCGCCAGACGTAACCTCGCTATTGAAAAAGCGCAGACGGTAATCAGGAAGCGGCCACCAAACTCATTCCTGTGATCTACCACGAGCTCCACCGGTTGGCAGTTGGCCATCTACGTCATGAGCGGCCGGATCACACCCTGCAACCAACGGCACTCGTGCATGAGGCCTACATAAAGCTTGTGGCACAGCGAAATGCCGACTGGCAAAGCAGAACTCATTTCTTTGCTGTCGCATCGCAGTTGATGCGGCGCATTCTGGTCGATTACGCACGCCGACAACTTAGAGCTAAGCGAGGAGGCAGAGAGGCAAAGCTATCTCTAGAGGAAGTGCTTCTTGTCTCGCCGAATCGGCCCGACAAGATGCTGGCCCTCGACGAGTCTCTGACACGCTTGGAAAAAATGGATGCTCGGCAAGGGCGAATCGTGGAGCTCCGCTACTTCGGTGGTCTGACGGTTGACGAAGCGGCGGAAATTTTGAATGTTTCCCCGACAACCGTTCGGCGGGAATGGACGAGTGCCAAAGCCTGGTTGTATGGAGAGCTGAAACAGCGCCATGGAGATCACGCCTGACAAGTGGCAACGGGCGAAGGCACTGTTTGATGCAGTCCTGCGGCAGACGCCGTCAGAGAGAGCATCTTTCCTTGCCAGCATCTGCCCCGAAGATGATCTGCGACAACAGGTTGAGCAGCTCCTGCTCGATCATGAGCAGGCGGGCAGCTTCTTAAGCGAGCCGATCATCGAGCATCAGAAGCAACATTCCGCTATCAAATCCGACCGTTTTGTTTCCGGCACGATCGTGGCGACTCGATTCAAGGTCGTTCGCCTTCTAGGGAAAGGCGGCATGGGAGAGGTGTTTGAGGCTGAGGATCTGAAGCTTCGGCGCAAGGTGGCTCTGAAGTTCTTGCCCGAAGAACTGTCTCGCGACCCGCAGATGCTAGAGCGATTCCAGCGCGAGGCTCGGGCGGCATCGGCGCTAAATCATCCAGGAATCTGCACGATTTATGACATCGATGAGGTAGAAGGAAAAGCCTTCAT
>QIAR01000335.1 GCA_003225595.1 Acidobacteriota bacterium
TCTTTACGCCTTCGCTTTGCAGCCACTTGCGGAAGGCTTCTGCGCCCTGTTTCGCGTACACGGGGATGCCTTCTTTCCAGGTGGCGCGGCCGCAGAGCACGCCGTTGAACTTCACGCCGGCTTCGCCAGCGAGCTCCAGCGACTCGCTAAACTCCGCATTGCTAACGCCTGCGGAGAGATAGATGAACGGTTTAGTCGCTGCGCTCGCGGCCTTGCGGAACAGGTCCATGGCTTCTTTCTTGGTGTAGGCCTTCTGACCGGCGTAGGACTTGGCACCCTCGACGAACTTCATATTGACGGGCACTTCGACTTTCATTACATCAACGCCGTAACGGTCTTTGGTGAACTCCCGCATGCTCTCGATGACGACTTCAGGCTTCTTTTTGGCGAAGTCGAAGCCTTTCTCATCTACCCCTTCTTCATAGCCGACGAACTCGAGGAAAAAGGGGATGTCGTTGGCGCGGCACTCGTCTCCCAGACGCTCAACCCAGGCGTGCTTCTTGTCGTTGATTTCCTTGCTGTCGAATGGAGTGTAGTAGAGCAGGATCTTGATGCAATCAGCGCCAGCTTCCTTCAAACGGCGGACCGACCAGTTGTCGAGCAGATCAGGCAGGCGTCCCGGACCAGTCTTGTCATACCCGGTTTTCTCATAGGCGAGCAGCAGGCCAGCGTTCTTGGAGCGCCGCTTGGAGGCGGGCAAGCCCCATTCGGGGTCGAGCAAGATGGCGCTGGCATGGGGCGTGAGGACTTCGGTAACGAGCGATTTGAACTCTTCCATCATGGCGTCGCTGACGGCGGAGCCCTTTTCTTTGGCGAGGGCTTTCTGAAGAGAGCCGCGCTGGTCCATAGCTGCGGCTGCGATGACACCGCGGTCGTTCGATACTTTCTTAAGGCCGGCTAGTTTTCCTGGGGTGAGCTTCATGGGATCCTCCGATGAGAGCGCTTGGAATGGGATAGGTACAATCCGCCCCAGGTCAGCGGGGCAAGTCATAATTGTAATACGAGCGGGAGTTCGGAAAGGGTAGAGGAGCAAAACTCTAGTTTTTCCCGCAGCCTGCCTAGTGTCGCGTCCCGTTAATTCGCGTCATCTCTCGGAGGCTGTCATTCTGAGGGGCCTTCAGGCCGCGAAGGCGCTGAGATAGCCAAGCGCTAGGGCAAAACTTCGACCGTGAATCCTCCCGGCGCTTGGAAGTAAAACGTCCACGAGCCGTGTAGGCGGGCGGGCTTGGCCACCTTGAACCCATCCTCCCGCAGACGTTGGTTGATCTGATCGACCCGCTCTTCGCTCTCCTGTACGAAACCGACGTGAAATCCCGGCGGATACTTCACCTCGGTCCCTTTTGCCGCCCGAAACAACGACAGAACCAGCCCGTTGTCATCGGAGAGGAAACCCATCGCTTCACTCGGCTCCCCTCCCAGACCCTCCAGCCCAAAATGCTTTTGCAGGAAGCGATGCGTTTCCAGAACATTGGAGACGGTCAGGTTCAGGTGGTTGAGCTTCATGTGCGTCCTCCGGGTGGGCGGGTGATTCGCCGCTCTTATTAAGATTCGCGATCCGATCGAACGGTCGCAGCCTGTTGCGCGGGCGATCGCCGCGTGTACCCTGGCGTGAACTTCCCAAATCGGGAAACAGAACGCCATGAATGTTCATTCATCACAGCCAAAGGGCCTGCGGTTTGAGGAGAATCGGTCCGGGAAGCTGTCGTCAGTCCGAAACGCGGTGGTGCGAAACAGGTTCTGATGGTTGGGCGTGACACGTGAACTGGCCCCGTAGCTCAGCTGGATAGAGCACTAGGTTCGCACCTTAGAGGTCGTGAGTTCGAATCTCACCGGGGCCTTCCCCAAAGTTACTGGCCGTGATCCGTTCCTCCTTGACATTAAGGGGATGCGGCGGGAAACTCGGCATGTAAGGTGCGAACCTAGGCGCTCTGCTTAGGAGATTTTGGGCGGCTGCGAAGCCGCCCTTCGTATTTGCGGTCGCGGCTGATTTCGTGCCGGTTGCGCATGAGTTTCACGGAAAGGACACTATGAAACGCAAGGCAAGCATTTCTCACGCCGAAGCCGTAATTCGTGAACTGCGCAAAAACCCGGAGTTCGCTGCTGAATATGTCCGCGCCGCATTGGAGGAGAACGACGAACCGGGCGTGCTCCTGATCGCCCTGCGCTGCATCGCGGAAGCCCGCGGCGGCATTGCCAAGGTAGCCAAAGCCGCCGGCATCGAGCGCGATGCTCGTGTGGGTCGGACATTCCTGTCCGACGTTTTTTCTTTCTGATAGCTGATAGCCGACGGCTGAGAGCTACCCGCCTTATCGGCTCACGGAAATCCTCGCCATTCCACCCTGGTTGCCGTGGCTAAGGCAGTGGGATTGAAGCTCACGGTCGAAGGGGAACAATAATGGCGGGAATTCACGATCGTATTCGCCGAGGATTTTTCCTGAGTTTGTGAAGCGACTCCCTATCGGGCAGACTCCATTTCTTGCCGCTGTTTTTCTTCTCTGCGGAGATTCTCGAATTGATCGATCTGAACTTCGCCTTCTGGAAAGAGCGCGGTGATTACCAATTGCCCGCCCATGGCGCGAACAAAGTCCTGAAGCGTGCTGATGTACATATCGGTGCGGCGCTCCATCTTTGACACCGCAGCCTGATTCACGCCGAGAATCTTGGCCAGATGCTGCTGCGTCATCTCCCGCGCTCTAATTGTGCGACAGCGTCCCGGGTGTTTAGGAACTTACCCGAGGGGCCCGACGCAGGACCATTAATCTATTCCTTTCGGTATCCTCTCAAGGATCGATCTCCTTCGCATCATGCGATAATCTGGGACTTCTAAATTATGCCTGCAGCATCTGCCACTCCGTCTCTCGATGGTCCGACTCAGGCGAGTCGTGTCAAAGGCTTCGCCGCTTTTTTCAAAAGCTACATGAGCGTTTGGAGTCTTGTTGTCGCTGCCTTACCGATCCCGGTAGGCGCCTTTAAGCTTATTCCGACGTTCGAATCGCAACGCTCTTACCTTTCTGTCTATACGTCTCTTTTCTGCTTTCTCAGCTTGGGCTTCATTTTTTTTGAACGCCACCGGTTGGGCGGTTACCTGTTTGCAAGTACTGGTAAGTGGAAGAGATCCAACCTGTTTATTCGCAACTTTCCAGAGTTCATGTTCAACTTGACGCGAGGTTTCGTCAACTGGCTGCCGCTGGCATGCATTTTGTTGAGCGTCAACGCGGCCTTTCGTTATCAGGCGCTCTTTGACGATGCCTTGCTGGTGGCCCAGGCGCAGGCAACGGCCGAGCAGCAACAAGGAATTCTTCCGAGTGCGTTCGCGGTGGATCTTCGGGGAGCAGATTTTGCGACTCAGGTCAAGATCGCCAACGTAATACTGTTCGAGGACAGAGCCTCGTTGGCTGCGCTTACTGCCGTCGAAAACCGAACCCAGGCGATCATCAGTGAGGCGAAGGACAAGGCCATTCGATATCAAGATTGGAAATGGGGATCTGCTCCCGAGATCGCGGCAGCTTACTCTCGACAATCGATGCTTTCCGCGCCCGAAGGTGCGCGAATAGCGAGTGCAGAAAAATTTGTGGGCGTTGCCGCCAAGGTCCCAACCTTTGATGATGTCCTCAAGACAAAGGCAGTGCCCTTCGGCAACCGCCTAATGCTCTGGTACTTAACTATCTTCGTCGCCGCTGAGACGGCCTTCATCCTTATGGCGCTGAAGGAGTATTTGCAGGACTTGGCGCATATTTCCGATTTGTCGCTGATGGGCCTCGCTATGCCGGAGCATTCTCCGGCAGGCGCGGCAGGCTCGGCGGAGTCTCCCGACCAGCCATAAATAAACTGGGGACAGACGGGACGTCCTCCGTCTTTCAGGTGCAAGAAACTAGGTGAACGTTCCGTCTGTCCCGAGGTTTCCTACGCATCAATTCTTCTCCCCGCCGATGTTCGGAGAGAGGATTTCGATAACGCCACAACGCTACTCGATACTATTACGTCACTACATATCGCGACATGGCTATAGACTCCTGAGTCCGCCATACTGCCGGTGAATACGAAGATGGTCATTGCCCGGCAGCCGGGCCACAAGGAACCCAGAATCGCCGAGCCGATCGGTTGCTAATCTGTATCGTTGGTCGGAGTGGAACCAATCCCGAACCGCCCCGTGGGATGTGATTTGCAGGAAACCATTGCAAATGGCGTGGAAACCGATGTGTCGCGGGAAAGGCGATCCAACTACATTGAAGTCACTTCTAAGAAGGATGGGGGGCCTTCAGCTTCCAGAAACTCACCTGCGACGTTTCTCACTAGGACAGCGGTGGACTCGGACCGCTCCCGCCACTCTGGAATAAGTTGTGCGACACACTAGGAGCGGATGCGATCTACGCACAAACTCGCCAAGTTGCGGTTTACGACGGCTATATTTGCAACGCTACTCGATACTATTACGTCACTACATATCGCTACATGGCTATGGGCTAATGAGTCCGCCATACTGCCGGTGAATACGAAGATGGTCATTGCCCGGCAGCCGGGCCACAAGGAACCCAGAATCGCCGAGCCGATCGGTTGCTAATCTGTATCGTTGGTCGGAGTGGAACCAATCCCGAACCGCCCCGTGGGATGTG
>QIAR01000336.1 GCA_003225595.1 Acidobacteriota bacterium
TGTGGCTGGTGATCAAGACGCACTCCTGCCACTTGATGCAGCGGTGAATCAGTTGTCGACAGGGCGGCTAAAGCTGTAGCGGCTTCTAATATTTGTGTGCGCGTGCTTCCTCCACCCTCTGCACCTCGATCACCGCCACCCACTGGCCATGCCGAGTTGCGCTGAACACAATCTTTCCCCCCAACACCTGCGACGCGGCTGCAGGCGGGAGATCGCGATGAAACCCAAAGAAGCGGGTCTTTAGGCTTTCCCAGGCGACCCAGTGTTCGAGCAACGGATGCGCCGGCTCGTACTTGGTGGAGAACACCAGCGCCACGTCGAAGTTTGAGCTCAGATCCGCTGCGAGCATGAGCTGTCCGACTGTGAAATCCTCGATGCGCACCACGCGCATAGGTCGGGTGACATAACCAAGGTACGGCCGCGTGAGTTCGTCGGAAGCAGGCCACGCAGTCAATACACGCGCCATCGGATAACGCGCCTCAACGAACCTCTCCCCGTCCTGGTGCAGCAGGATGTAGTCCCGATAGGCAAGATTATCCTCGATCGAAAAGCCATACGGAGGATTGACAAACAGCGCGGCAACAAATGCCAACGCCACGATTACCACGACTTCACGCCAATAACCCACGCGCCGCCAGAGTGTTGACACGCCCACGATGATCACGAGCGGAACCGCCGGGAGCATGTAGCGCGCCAGCACTGCGCCACCGACTAGGGACATGATTCCGACGTAAGCAACCACAATGGCGAGAAAAATTAACTGCACAGATACTTGAATTCTCGGCCGTTCTCCGTCTCTATCATGCAGTGGAGGACGCCACAACGCCAGAAGCATAGCCATCGTGAGAAGATATAGGTGCAAATATCCGAAGATCTGCCAAAGGCGCATGCCTAGAGCCAATATCACTCGAAACGGGTTCAACGTGGCCGCGATGTTGTAGCGAAAGAACTCCGGGTTGCCGAACACGTATCCAGTACGAAGATAGTGGTATGCGTACCAGAGGCCCAGCGGGATCAACGGACAGAGAAGAAGGGCAGATTTCCAGCCCCGGCGGGGGAAAAGACCAGCAGCTGCTACGTGTTTCCCGCTGAGCAGCGGGCAGAATAATTCCCAAACTAACAGTGCTAGCGGAACGACGGTCGCTGTTTCCTTTGCCAAGGCCGCAACGGAAAACCAAATTGCTGTGGCCGTCCGCCGATCTTCCAAATAGGCTCGCAATCCCCAGAATGTGAGCCCGGCCGCTGTCAGGTCTACATGGGCGAGCGAACTCTGCACAAAGAAAACTGGATAGAGAGCGGTGCAAACCGTGGAGGCCACCGCGACGGGAGTATTTCCCACTGATTGCGCCAGCCGAAATAGGCCGAGTAGCGCAAATGCCGCAACCAGCAGCATTGTTGAGCGCGTGACCACGGGCGAGTAGCCGGCGAGTTTCCACCAGACAGCGAGATACGCCATCACCAGAGGTGGGTGCGCGTTGGAAACGGTCGAGTGCGGTATCAGGCTTCCCGTCAGCAGCAGGTCGCGTGCTGCGGGCACATAGTATCCGGCTTCGTCCCAGAAATAAGGCAGCTGCAGAAGTGGGAGATGCAACAGGAAGATGAAAACAAAGATAAGCGTAAAGACTAGCGCTGGGTGAAGCCGGTTTGTTTTAGGGTGGGCCGTTAAAATGGCCATGTGACATTGGTGCGACGCGCACTACAAATTTTCCATTTCAAAAGTGCAACTCCCGGAAGTTGCCAGATTGCTCGCGTGCCGCGCAATCCAGCGCGCTCGGGAACGACCACAGTTTTGACGTGTAAGCGCGCCACTATTGGATTCGAGTGCTGGCCGAGTCGGTTAGTGGACCTGGCCGCTGGGTGAGACGCGTGGGTCAAGCTTTATCTCTCCGAACGCGCTCTCGTAGCTCGACACATTCTGCTGCAGCAGGGACATCAGCGCCTTGGCCTGCTGCGGGCTCAAGTAAATCCCCTGGAAGTTGTGCAGTTCGACCTGCGTTTCGGTCTGCTGTTGCAGCGTCCCAAAGACAAGGAAGAAGTCCCACACGTTCACCCGAATTTGCACGCTATTGGAATAGTTCTCGCGGTAATCAGGGCTATTAACCAGCTTGATATTCGGCTGCGTTGGATTTGCCATACGTGAGACAGTTTAGCGGTTTCCAGGCAGTGAGAGAAGTGAACAACTCTGGAAAGGGCCCGGTGACGTTGAGAGGGCTTCACCAGACGAGACTGGGGCATTTTCCCAAATTCGACCCCGAGGGTGACGGGATTATAGGTATGCATAATTGTGCCTTAATTATTAGCGCCAGGAGGTTCGCTGAATGCTAAGACCTAGGAGGAAGAAGAGCTTCTTTCGTCACCATTCATTGAGTCTTGTTTCCGTTTCCATCCTCATTTTGTGGATCGTCCTGTACAGCGTCTCCGGCCCGAGCACACATATCGGCTCGTTCTTTGGAAATGCCATAGCCGATTGGACTGGAGTAGTAGTGACAGTGATTGCGACCAAGTACATGTATGAGAAAGGCTCAGCCGAAAGCCGTCGTCCGCCAAAGGATCTGCTGAGTCCCACCCTGGAGAGACTGCGCGACCACTCTCTCACCATCTTCCTGTTAGCCACTGGAATTGGCTGGGCGGTGCTCTATGCGTCGATGAACTCGGAAGCAAAGTGGGGGCAGGTGGTTGGCAACATCGTTTCGGAATGGACGCAAATTCTTGGCCTAGTAGTGATGACGAAACGCTTGATTGAGCCGCGCTCAAAGGAAAGCGCTCGATAAGGAGCGGAGTGGTGGTTTACTCCGATGGCCCGCGCGGGCGGCAGCCTCACATCTCCATGTTAGTTTTCGGCATCAGGTCCCAACCCGCCAAAATTCGGCCATCTCCGCAGGTGTTCCTAACGAAACCCGGACATGATTGGTCATTGACGGAAATCTTGGGCCCAAGAGAATCCCATGGTTGCGAAAGTGTTGAATGACATCATCGGCGGGGCGAAGCGTATCGAACATCACAAAATTCGCGTGAGAATCGACTGGTTTCAGCATCCGTGCAAACGCCTGGTTGATGAATTCCTGTCGATCATTTTCATTCTGCTTCACAAATTGTCCGAGGCCATCCGCGTCCTGGAGCGCGACGATCCCCGCCCGGACAGCAATCGCATTGATACCGTCTAGGGTGACATACTTGCGCAGCTGCTGGATCGTCTTAGGTGCGGCTATGGCATAACCGAGGCGCAGCCCCGCTAATCCATAGACTTTTGAAAAAGTGCGGGTGACAATGACCCGATCATCAGCTAGCGGGCGATCGATAAAGGACGAATACGTAGCAGAGGATTCCCCCGCGTATTGATGGTAAGCCTCGTCAATCACGATGTACGCGCTCGCCCGCAGTTTGCCAAGGAAGGTCTCAATCTGTTTTCTCGGGGTCAGACTGGCGGTCGGATTGTTTGGATTGCAGATGTAAACGAGACCAGTGGAGGAGTCGATGCGTGCATGCATGCTCTCAAGGTCATGAACAAACTCCCGATTGAGGGGTACTCCAACAATCTGAGCCCCGATGGAGCGGGCATAGTGCTCCACGGCTTCAAAGGTTGGCACGGGCAGAATGACTTTTCGGGCCGGGCTCAGAAAAGCGGCTGCAGCCGCCCGAAGCACCTCCGTAGAGCCGCATCCCAGCAATACCTGTTCTGGATTAACCCCGTGAAAGTGGGCGATTGCATCCAGCAGCGCGTTATATTCCCCACGCGTGTAACGGTTGCTGGCCGAAACCGCACTACGTATTGCGTCAGCTACCTTTGGCGAGGGTCCATAAGGGTTCTCATTCCGGTCGAGACGGATGAGATCACTCTGCCCTGCGAGTTGAGGCGCTTCGAACCAGGAGCCTGCTCGGAGATCGGGAAGAAGAGGTTGCGAATTCGACGAGCGCAAGATGGCGCCAATGCCGAGCGCCTGAAAGAAAGATCTTCTCGAAAACGGCATGTTCGTCTCTCGGCTACTTCGGTTTCCCTGCCCCGAGCAGTCGCTGCGGTGAAGTGGTGCCATTCTGAATGTGCGCAGAATTAGATTCAATACAGAATGACGAATCGCCAGGCACCGGGCATCACTGGACACTCACAGTCACGACTGTCGAGTGGGCGATTGTGCCGCTTGTCCCGGTGATGGTCAACTTGGAAGTGCTGGTACCTGCTGTGGAAGTAGCCTTCACCGTTAGCGTCGTAGAGCCAGAGCTGGTCACTGATGTGGGATTGAAACTAGCAGTCACGTTGGGGCCTGGTAATCCGGCTACGGTGAAATTTACTGCTCCCACGAAGTTACCCGAGGGTGAGACGGTAATGGTGGACTGACCGCTTGATCCTTTAGGTACTATGAAACTTGTTGGTGACGCCGATAGCGAGAAGTCACCCGGCGAGTTCACAGTCAGACTGACTGTAGCACTGCGAGTGAGTGTGCCACTAGTTCCCTTCACCGTGAGCGTGTAACACGCAGGATAGCTGGTGAGGATCAAACCACTGGTGTCCACAGTCAGGGTGGACGAGCCGCGCCCTGTGATCGAAGTCGCGCTGAGTTTGGCCGTGGGTAAGGGATCGCGGGGAGTGAGCCCACAGGCAACAACGTTTGGAACAACGTTCACACTCAAGTTGACAGTTCCGCCGAACCCGGCGGAAGGCACCACCTGCACCGTGTAGCACGGTTCTGTTGGTTTTATTGGAGTACTACATGTCACTGGGGCGCCGGGAAGGATTCCTTTCTGTGGAGGCGCTGTCGTTATTGAGAAATCCGGGCCGGTGGCCACCTGGACGAACCTCGCGACAGAGGGAACGCCAGCCGAATTCAACAGAAAAAGGAGGTAATATCCTGGCGGAGCAATATTGGAGTTCGGAGGACCGCTGACAGTAAGGCTGCCCGACCCCGCGGTAGATGACAGACCTACAAGGCGCTGGTCCATGTCAAAGGCGTGAGTGACCGACCCTGCTCTTATGAGGACAACGGAAGAGATATTGGCTGTATTGGGAGTCTGAACAGTGAACGTTCCCCCATAACCGACCACGCTGGGAGCGCTGGTAATTGTCGGCCGCGTAGCCAGGCTGCCATCCGCGTTGAACAGATAAGCGGGCTGATAAATCTCCATACTCGCGTCATAGGTGCCGCGCGCAGGATTGCTGCCCGCGAGCCATACGGTTGCATCGGGAAGGAGCAATGCGACCGAGTGATACAGACGCGGATTAGAGTTTTTGCCGGCTGAAGACAAAATATAGTGGCCAGGGTTTTTAGGGTCAGGGCTAAAGAGGTCCGCATATAGACTCGCCGTACTCGCGTTCTCATCCGTGGAAGAGCCGCCCACCGCGAGAACTTTGCCGCTGGGGAGAATGACAGCGTTCATCTCGATGCGGGGCTGAGACATCGATGGCCCGTACTGCCATGCCGGTGTCGTGGCGGAAAGATCGATAATCTCGGTCGTATTTGTCGCCGTGGATGAGTTGCCGCCTCCCATAATCATGACCATCGGCTTGTAGTTGGGCGGTGTCAGAGGGAGCAATACCGAGCTGCCATATGTTCTTGTGCTCGCGTAGTTCGTAGTTGCGATGACGCTCCACGTGTTCGCCTCATGAACAACCGAGTTCACGACCTCACGCGACGGATAGAAGTAGCGGGATTTGGTGGTCGACCCCGAGTAGAAAACCTTTCCGTTCGGCAACAGGTGGAGTCGCGGGTAGAGGGGGGGAGTCCAGCCTGCTTTGTACTCCTGGCTCCAAGTGCCGGAAGTTGGTGTGAAAATCTCAACCGCGGTGTTAGTGATGCCTGTCTCGTTCAAGCCCGAGAAGGTCAGGATTCGTCCGTCACCTAAAGTCGTCACCGTGGGATACCAGCGGCCGTGTAACACCCTGGGCAGGTCCGTAAAGCTGCTGTTTACGGGATCAAACACCGATGTGTTCGCGGCGCCATGAAAGGGGTTATATTGCGTCGTGCCGCCATTGATGAACACGCGCCCATCCGGCAATGCCACCGCGCCATTACAGAACATATCCCAACAAGCTGAACTACTTTGCGGATTACATGTCTGGACAGTGATAGTTCCGGTTTTAGGATCCCAGACGGCTGCCTGATAATTCTTGTTGGGGGGATAATTCCCGGAGCCCGCCACCACCAGCACGTTGCCTGTACTGAGAAGTGTCGCATGGATAGGATTGATCGGCATTAGAAGAGGAGTGCCTGTTT
>QIAR01000337.1 GCA_003225595.1 Acidobacteriota bacterium
TCACCAAACGTGGCCACGCGAAGATTCTGGACTTCGGGTTGGCGAAGGTCGCATCGGCCCAGGGCGCGGCTAGTCAGTCGAGCGCATACACTCAGACTTCACCCACGGTTGGCGAACAGCACCTCACCAGCCCTGGTACGGCCTTGGGCACAGTCGCTTATATGTCACCGGAACAGGTGCTTGGTAAGGAGTTGGATGCTCGCACTGATCTGTTCTCCGTTGGAGTCGTGCTGTACGAGATGGCGACCGGTACGCTGCCTTTCAAAGGCAATACATCAGGAGCCATCTTTGACAGCATCCTGCACAAGGCTCCTGTTGCACCCGTTCGTCTGAACAGTGAGATCCCCTCGGAACTGGAGCGCATCATCAACAGCACGTTGGAAAAAGATCGAGACATCCGCTGCCAGTCTGTTGCCGAATTACGCGCCGAACTCAAACGGCTAAAACGGGAGACCGAGTCGGGCAAAAGCGAGGCCCATCCAACCTCAGCATCACCCAAAAAACCTCGCGGCGCAGCAAGCTCTGGATCGCAATGGCCGGTGCAGCCGCTTTGATAGCTTTGATGGCAGTGGTAAGCGGCCATCTGCTGAGGCCATCGGCAACCGCAATTGATTCAATTGCCGTGCTACCCTTCGCGAATGTCGGCGGCTCCTCGGATACGGATTATTTGAGCGATTGCGCGCAGGCTGGGCGTACTTCGTTTCGTTTCAGCAATCGGCCAAGGATTTCGCAGAGCTCTCTCAAACCAGGCTGACCATGCCAGTGCTTGCCATTGGCGGCGAGAAAGCAAACGGGGAAGTACTCGGGCAGCAAGTGAAGATTGTGGCTACCGATGCCACGATGGTTGTGCAGAGATGCCGGAATCTCTCCGCCGCTTCTTGCAGACAGGCTTCCGCGAGTCGTAGCGTGGCGATCCGATTTTCTCTGCTCGTTTCCATGGTCAGCAATGATACCGCGCATATCATTGGACTGCGCGAGTGCAGTTTCTTTGGTCTGATGTTTTTGCTTAAGATACCTGCCAGAGGGACGGGGAACAAGGCAAGGCAGACTCATGAAACACGTGCAGTTGCTTAAATTCCTCCGGTGCGCACCCACGTCCTGCACCGGCCGAAACTGAGCGCTGTTGGGTCGGGGATTGCACCACAAAGCAGCATTGAAGCCCTTAGATGTTTTTGCTTAAGATACCTGCCAGAGGGACGGGGAACAAGGCAAGGCAGGCTCATGAAACACGCCCGCGGCCAGCGGTGGGTCATGTCCTTGACTCTCCCGCCCCTTCCACTCGCCCGCGTCCGGGCACGATTTGCGCTCCGCTGGGCTTGAGGATGATGCTACCTATGACTACCGCAGCCTCGCCGTATATCCGAGTCTGAAGGTCTTTCTCGTCGTATATTTCCCATCGAAACTTGCCTGCCTTAGTCAACTCCGCAAAATAGCCTGATTTGCTAAGCTGTATCTGTGCCGAAGTTAATGTCAGATCGTATCAAGAAGCTGCGGAAAGAAATAAGCGAGATCAACGAAGCGAACCGCACGCACATCCACAGGAGAGACGCGACAGCGGGTGCCGAGCAGGAACGGCGGCTTCAGCGATTGCAGGAAATCCTAGATGAATTGATGTCCCTGACCGACTGGAAAAAGCCATGAATATCCGCGCAGCACATGCAATTGATTGGCAAGGTCAGTCGAAAGATCAACACATGAGCCTGTGGAGTTCGTCACCGCCCAAATCTCCTCTTAGGGCCGCAAGTATGCGCGGGTGCGCTGCAAGCCCCTTCTTTTTGTGCTGGGCCTTGCATTGACCTTTCCTCATTGTACGATCTACCATTCCCGCCAGTGACTACATCCTCATTCAAGATCTAGTTCTTGCGACCTGCAATCCAAGCGCCGTGTGGCATTTTGAAGCCCTCCTTAGGGCTGGCAATCTCAGATACGGCGAGCGTCCCTGTATCGATCGTGAGAACATAGCCGGAGGTGTAGCTCTCAACAACAACAGTCTTTCCATCCACCGAAGTCGAGAGGCTGTGGGCAACGCTGAAATGTGCGGGAAGTTCGCGGCCTGGGCGTAGCCGTTTGACGAACCTCGGGTGTTCGCGATTAGAGAAGTCGAAAACGGCTACAAAGCCATCGTTGGCATACGACGCATCGAGTGAATCCTCTTCCGCGACGAATAATTTATCGCTGGCTACCGTGATCCAGGAGGCCGACCGCAGCACGCCGGAGTCGTCTACGGCCTTAGCAGTCCCAATGATTTTGCTGGCTTTCATCGTCCGGGTATCGACGAGCCAGATGCTCGGTCCAATGATGGAGGCTTTTGCGGGCGTGAGTGACGTGGGACCAAACTGCATGGTGCCGGCAATTGCGAACCGATCGTCCAGCCAGAAGGCATTGTGTATAAACGCAGCGTAACGATCAGCCGTTCCCAGGTGGATCTCACCTAGAAGTTCCAGTGCTCCCGTTTGGCGATTTGGACGAAAAACGCTGAGGTTGCTCTCGTCATAAAAATAGCCAACACCTAAACCCAACGTGCCGTTGTCGTTGAAAAAAACACCATGCAAGTGATTCGAGGCATTACCAAACCGCTGTGACGCCAGGAGCTTATCCGCATCAAGGTCTACCCCGACAATGCGGTCGTCGGTCCACATCGTCAAGTAAGCAAAGCGCGAGTGCGGCAGAAGGGTCGGACCGTGAAGTTGAGCAAAAACAGGGCGACTCCAATCGTCCTCCACTTTCTTGTTGATGTACTGATCGGGCGAGGTTTGAGTGATCGAAGAAAAGGTGCTGCGGGTACCCTCCTTATCAGTCTCCAGGTTCTTCACCACCTGAACATCCGTGGTTCCGGCCGTCCAATTAATGGAATTGATCTTGATCACGGCGATGCCGACCGGCTCGGTTGCAGATGCCATGTAAGTCACTAGAACCTTCTTACCATCGGGAAGGAGCAGGGTATGCTCCGGCGCCGGGCCCGGCCAGCCCGGAAGCCTCTTTAGATCAACTTTGGCTTTGGCGCGGGTAATCGGGTCGCTGAGTACCAAGGTGTACGTGTTCATGTCCACGAAACTCAGGAGTGAAGGTCTCGTCTCGTCGCGCTGCGTCTGCACATTTCTTTCAGAATTGAATCCTGCGAATGCGAAGATGAAGCACGACAAAATAGATAAGGTGATCAGATTTTTAGGGTTCATCGGTATCACTCCCTGTTCTCCGTTTGAAGCCACATTGTAGTCGCCGAAAAGCTCGCTCGACCAGCCTTCACGCACTCGTAATGGTCTAGCTGCGAGCACGCGGATGCCGCAGTCCGGGAGCTCGTAGAAATCCGAGGTCGCTGCCAGAAAGTCCGCCCACGCTCGGCGGATAGCCGCACTCTGCCCAGCTTTCATCGCCGACTCGATGGATTTTGTGATCGCCAGCAACCGCCCGCCCTGCGGCAGATCGAGGGTTTTGATCCGGTCGCTTTCCAGAAAACCTGCGCGGTTCGTGTTGCGCGGTAGAGCGTCGGTCAGCATTGCATTCTTATAGACCAGTCAGGAGATGAGACGGAGCGCCTGATTGTTCGCATGGCATAAAACTGCTACCCATCGGCATGTGATCAATCGTTTCCGGGATATGAGCCCCTCGCCATAGCAGCGGAATGGACAATGGAAACGATCAGACCCCGTACCGCTTCCACAGCCGGAACCAAGGATTGTTCGCGTACATCTCGTCGTGCCTTTGGTTGGCGGCGTAGCGGTCGGACAACTGAAGCGGTCTGGTGTCCAGAAGTACGTAGAGTCGCTCTAGCCACTCGATCTCGGCAATGGACTTCTCAAGATTCATGCTGCGGATTCGATGCGCCATACCGAAAAAGGAGACTAGATGCGGGGCTCGCCTTCAAAACAAGTCAGTATAACGTGAGCGTCTGTTGCAACAGCCGCCTCTCTGAAGCCCCGTATCCGGGACAGCAGCTATTCGGCATGTGCACACGCCGCGACACAATCGTCCCACAGCCGGGCATCAGGATCAAATCGTCCGTTGTGTTCGTGCTTGGATTGATTGCGTTGGGTGCTCTCGTCAGCCCAATCGTGAGCGCCTCAATCGGCGTGGCCGCTCTTTTTGCGACTTACGTGCAACCGTGGTCAGCAATACCGATGGCGTGGTTCATCTACTGGCTTGGGGACGCGATGGGAGTGTTGTTGCTAGGTCCGGCATGGCAGGTTTGGGTTTTCGCTTTCGAGCCTATCGACGCGGACGAGCGGATTACAGCAGTTCTTAACAGAGTCGAAGTGAATGGAAAGGTTTAACCTGAGGCCGGCACGGATGCGGGCTTCTCAGGGTATAGGCGGTCAAACTCCGGGTCATCATGAAGAAAGATGAGGTCCGGGTCGCGGCGGGCCCACACCGAGTCCCTGAACCCCGCTTCCCAGGCTTTGCGCAACGCATCCAGGGCCTCCGGCTTTCTTTTCAAATTGCAGTACAGACAAGCCGCGTTGTAAAGAATCGAGGCTTCGTTAGCGCGCAAAGTCACAGCCAGGTTGAGTTCGCGCAAGGCGTCGTCCGCCCGTCCCA
>QIAR01000375.1 GCA_003225595.1 Acidobacteriota bacterium
AGATGATGGCAAGAAACAACACTCGCAACAGGACGAGCAGTTGCAAAAAGCAATTCAGGTGCTGGAGAGTCGGGGTATGAAAGCATAAGAGCAGCTCTCAGCTGCCGGTTCACAGTTCTGGAAAGTGGCGCGCCCTGGGGGCGCGCCATTTTATGTTTGTGCACGCCCCCAGCCCGACCTTGTCACCCTGAAATCCCGCAACTGAGAACTGGCTACTGAGACCTGCCCCTTGCTATCCTGAACCTAGTTTTCCATGAAAACCTTATACCAAGACCTTCCCGCGGTGGAAATCGCCGGCAGGAAGCTGGTCGGACGCGTCCTGTTTGGTCTCCTAATCCTT
>QIAR01000374.1 GCA_003225595.1 Acidobacteriota bacterium
CCGGTCAGCGACAAGATAATCGAAGACGGGATCGGCTATATCAAAGTTGACGCCTTCAGCAAAGGAAAGTCGCAAGAGGTCGCGGGCAAGATCAAATCACTGCAGAAGCAGGGCGCGAAAAAGCTGATTCTCGACCTGCGGAATGCCTCCGAGGGCGACGAGTCAGAAGGGATCGCCACCGCCAATCTCTTTCTTAATCATGGAACGATCACTTACCTGCAGGGACAAAAGTATCCGCGTGAAGCGTTCAACGCCGATCCTGCGAAGGACATCACCAACC
>QIAR01000376.1 GCA_003225595.1 Acidobacteriota bacterium
ACAAGAATTTCTACCGGCATTGGGGCATCAATATTTGGCGGATCGCTGGGGCCGCCTATCGCGACATTGAGTCTGGCGGTAAGGCGCAGGGCGCATCCACACTGACGATGCAGCTCGCGCGAAACTTGTTCTTGTCTCCTGACCGCTCCTTCCACCGCAAAATTCAGGAAACGCTACTGGCCATTCAGATCGAACGTCGCTTCACAAAGCCACAGATCTTTACACTTTATGCTAACCAGATTTTTCTCGGACACGGGGTGTACGGCTTTGAGGCCGCCTCAGAGTTCTATTTCAGCAAGCCCGCAAAAAAACTCACGCTCGATGAAGCCGCGCTCCTCGCCGGTCTGCCGAAAGCGCCTGGTTATTACTCGCCGATCAACCACCTGGACCGAGCGATTAAACGCCGGAATCTGGTACTCAACGCAATGCTTGAAGACGGCAAGATCACTGCGCAGCAGGCGACGGAAGCCAAGTCCCAAGCCGTTCGCTTGAACCTGCAGCACGATCCTGATTCGCTCGCCCCTTATTTCGTCGAAGAGATCAGGCGCTATTTGGAGAACAAGTACGGCAGCGACCAGGTGCACGAAGGTGGATTGCGTGTCTACACCTCACTAGACATCGGCTTGCAGAACGCCGCCAACCAGGCCGTACTCGATGGTTTGGCAGCGTACGAGCGGCGGCATGGGTGGAAGGGGCACCCGCAGAATGTAGTCGCCCTGGGCATCGCGCCAGACAAGTACCAGCATCCTGATTGGGATTATGAACCCGATATTAAAGGCTATGTTCACGCTCTGGTCACCGCGATATCTCCCAGGTCGGCTGCGATCACATTTGGGCGTTATACCGCCACATTGTCGCAATCTGATGCTGATTGGACGCATAAGAAGATTCAGGACATCCTCTCGATCGGCGACATTATTTACGTTAAGGTGCTCGCTCTCGCGCCAGACGGAAAGGCGCGCGTGGGTTTAGAACAGGACTCGGGCGCCCAGGGTGCTCTCGTCGCTATCGACAATGCCACGGGTGAGATCAAAGCCATGGTCGGTGGCCGCGACTTCAACAACTCCAAGTTCAATCGTGCGACTCAGGCGCTCCGGCAGGTGGGCTCGTCGTTCAAGCCATACCTGTATACCGCGGCCATTGACCAGGGGGCGACGCCAGACGATACCACTCTTGATGCGCCCGTAACCTTCCAGACCGCATCCGGTCCGTACTCGCCGCACAATTACGACGGGAAGTTCGAAGGTATCATCACGCTAAGACGCGCGCTCGCGCAATCGCGGAACATTCCTGCCCTCAAACTTGCGGATCGTATCGGCATCAAAACCGTAATCGATTATGCCCATCGTTTCGGTGTCACTTCGAATATCCCGGCATATTTACCGGTGGCCGTGGGAGCTGCGGAAATTACTCTATTCGAGCAGACCTCCGCATTCAGCGTTTTTCCCAATGACGGCGTACGCATCAGCCCACGCTCCATAACCAAGGTTACGGATTACGAAGGCCGCGTGCTTGAAGAAGATTTCCCCGATGTGAAGGACGTGATCAGCGCCCGCACTGCGCGCATCATGACGTCGATGTTGCGGGAAGTGGTGTTGCACGGGACGGCAATTGCCGCCTCCGGAATGAAATATCCCCTTGCGGGAAAGACCGGCACCACCAATGACTTCACCGACGCATGGTTTATCGGCTTCTCACCTTCGATGACGTGCGGAGTTTGGGTGGGCTTCGATGAAAAAAAATCTCTGGGCAATAAGGAAAGCGGTTCCCGCGCCGCCCTGCCCATCTGGATGGAGTTTATGAAGATCGCCCTCGCTGGCCGCGATCCTGGCGAATTTCAGTCGCCGCCAAACTCGCCGCCCAGCACCGTGGCACAGAAACTAGATACGCCGGACGTGGCGCCAGGAGATGGAGAGACACACTAGAAGCAGTGGTCAGCTGTGTACTTCTATTGCTTTCTCTGCTCCACCGCCCTAAAACTCTCATCCAAAATCCGGACGGCTTCATCCACATCCGCCCTCGAGATGTTCAGTGGCGGAGACATGCGGATCACGTTCCCATAAAAACCGCCTTTACCGATCAGTAGGCCGCGCTTGCGTGCCTCTTCCATTAGCGCGTTCGTTCCGGCAGAAGAAGGCTGTTTGGTGTTACGGTCCTCCACGAGTTCCAGCGCCTGCATGAGGCCCATGCCGCGCACATCTCCTATGAGCAAGTGTCTCTCCTGCAGTTCTTCCAATTTCTTACGAAAATATCCGCCTACGACGGCCGCGTTGGTGCGTAGATCGTCTTCTTCGATTACGTCGATAACGGCTTTTGCTGTCACGCAGGTGACTGGATTTCCCCCAAACGTCGAAATCGTCAGTCCCCGGAACGAGTCGGCGATCTCCGGCTTTGCAACGGTGAGTCCGATCGGAACGCCGTTTCCCATTCCTTTCGCGGAAGTGATGATGTCGGGCTCGACTTCCCAGTGCTCGATGCCGAACCACTTGTGGCCAGTCCGTCCCCAAGCTGTCTGGACTTCATCTGCAATGAAATCGCCACCGTATTGCTTGACAATATTGAACGCGATCTTGAAGTACTCTTTCGGAGGAGTGACAAACCCGGCGACGCCCTGGATTGGCTCAGCTAGGAATGCCGCGATTTGTCCTGAAGTCGAGAACTGGATGACGTTCTCGATGTCCTTGGCACAAGCCACTTCGCAATCGGGATATTTCAATCCCAGAGGACAGCGATAGCAGTACGGGTTCATGGCGTGCACGATGCCCACTTCGATAGTGCCGCGCCGCCAGGTGCTCATGCCGGTTAGGCCGCGCGCCAGCGACGAACGTCCGCTGTAGCCTTGGCGCAGGGCGACTACCTCAAAATTTCCAGTGTGCATGCGGGCAACTTGCACCGCCGTCTCATTCGCTTCCGTGCCGCTGTTTGTGAAATAGGACTTCTTCAACTCGCCCGGAGTGATCTGCGCCACCTTTTCCGCCAGGGTGACCATCGCTTCATTGGGGAAACACGTGGAAACGTGCTGCAGACGATCAATCTGCTCCTTCGTACGCGAGATCACCCGCGGATTGCAGTGGCCGACGCTGATGGTTAGGATGCCGCCAAAGAAGTCGAGATACTTCTTGCCGTCCACATCCCAAACGTGCTGCATTTCAGCACGCTGCATGGGAACTGGATCGGCATAGTACGTCGTGACCGATGGAAAGATGTATTCCTTCTGTTTGCGGTTGATCTCTTCGCGCGTCAGGCGCGTCTTTTCAGCGGGAATCGTGGGAGTGCTCATGATAGACCTCGGGGCAGAGTGCCTGCATGAATTCGACTCAGAGTTGAGACCTAACATCATAAACCAGCTTGCTGGATGGCGACCAACAAGCTGAGGAATTGCACCGCCGACTATAATCAGGTCGCCTGATGAAATCCTTCGTTCGACTCGTTCTGCTCGCGCTGGCGCTGCTGACGGTGGCGCTTTTCTCGGCTCTGACCGCGATGCGATTCGCCATCCACGGGCGCGAGGTCGCAGTCCCGAAGCTGATCGGTCTTACTCCCGCAGAAGCCGAACGATCGGTTTCCGCTCTCGGCCTGCAGATCATGGTCGAGCGACAGTATTACAGCCCTGATATTACTGAAGGAAAAATCATGTCACAGCTTCCGCAGCCGGACACGCGGGTGCGCCGTGGATGGCGAGTGCGCGTGGCAGAGAGCCTGGGACCGCAGCGTGTGCAGATTCCAGATGTATTGGGAGAAAGTGAGCGCGCCGCCGAACTGACCATACGACGCCGCGGGCTTGACGTGGGTGCCATCGCACAAATTGAGATGCATGCGGCATCCGCTGATCAAGTAATTTCGCAGAGCCCGCCAGCGAACGCCAGCGGCGTCTCCGCGCCGAAGATCAGCCTGCTGGTGACGACAGCCGCTGCGCCCCAGGCATTCGTGATGCCGAATTTCGTTGGCCAGCCGCTCGGCAATGTAGCGCGGGCTCTGCAGGATGCTGGATTGCGACTGGGAACCATTAACGTCTCAACCCAAGCTGCGGACCAGGGCGGAGCCGCGACTCTGCCTCTTGGCGCAGTACCGAGCCCGCCTCCTTCCGCATCGCCCACGAGCATCATCGTGGCGCAAACTCCCGCTGCCGGAGAGAAAGTAATGGCCGACAGCGCAGTGAATTTCGAAGTGAAACCCTGAGGTACTGACGCAAGTTGAGAGCCAGTTTTTCTCACGTGTCTCATTGTCTCCGTGAGTAAAGGTAATTTTTCATCGTGCAGATTTCGTGTAGATCCGTGGTTAGTTCTTTTCGAGTATTGCTGCAAAGAACCCATCGCAGGGGTGCACTCCTGGAATTGTCCGGAGATACGGTCCGCTAATCAAAGAGTCGAGATCATCCCACACAAGTTCGCCTTGTCCCCGCAAGCGTTCCAACTCGCCACGGCAATCGAGTAAGCGGAAGGATTTATCACGGGATAATGCTTTCTCCACCACACCGAGGTTCTCCTCGCATTCGAGGGAGCAGGTGGAATACACCACAGTGCCACCACAGGTTACTTGAGACATCGCGGACTGAAGAATCGCAAGTTGGCGTGATTCCAGGTTGGCGAAATCTTCGGGCTTGAGACGCCACTTTATTTCTGGGTTGCGGGAAAGCGTTCCCGTGCCGGAGCAGGGTACGTCCACCAGTACGTGATCGAATTGTGTGACGAACGGAAGCCGGCGCGCATCAGCAGCGAGTACTTTGACGTTATCGGCGTGCACCAGCTTGCGCAGCAGGCGCGCGCGATGAGGATGCAAGTCAGCGGCGATGATAGCTGATTGGGGATTGTGGTCTGCCAAAACACTGGTTTTCCCTCCCGGAGCGGCGCAGCAATCGAGAATGCGAGACCCCTCGCCGATCAGCATCGCGACCAGTTGCGATGCTTCATCCTGAATGGCGATCCGGCCTTCGCGGAAGGCATTTGTGCGCGACACGTCGCCTGACTCCACCCTGCGCGCGGAAACCAGCAATTTGCCGGGAGCGAGGCCGATTCCCTCATGGCGGAGATCGTCCTCAACCGTGGCATCACGAAGCCGAATTGTGGTCCCCGGGACGGTCTGGTCGTAGGCACAGATTGATTGCGTCTTTTGCAATCCTAAATCGTGAGTCCATCGTTCCACGAGCCAAGGCGGATGCGACGACACCTCCGCCAGCTCCGCCGTGGTCGACACAGCGTAAATGGCCGGTACGCCTTTGCCCCGCGCTTGCCTTTGCGAAATCGTGCGCAGGACTGCATTTGCAAATGGCGCAGCAGAGCGTTTGCGCGCCCTTTTAACTAGCTCGACGCTCTCGTGAATTGCCGCGCGTACCGGTATCCGCTCCAAATACAGCATCTGATAAATGCCAAGACGAAGCGCAGTGAGCACTTCGATGTCCAACTTCTCCAGCCCTTGCAAGGATGCTTCTGCGATTCGCCGATCTAGCAGCGAGCGCCACCGCAGAACTCCCATTACCAACTCAGTTGCGAGGGCGTGGTCGGCGGAGGAAAGGTTCACGTACCGCGCCGAGTGCAAGAGTTCGGAGGCATAGGCGTCCTCCTGCTCTATGCGGAGGAGAATGTCGAAAGCAGCAGCGCGGGCGGGAGAGACGGGCATGAGAAGTCGCTAGCGGCAGTGAATAGCGTCGGCTCTTGAGTATCTTCTTGTAATCGAGGTTCGGTCCGCTGAAAAGTACGAAGGTCCTTGCTTCGCTCAGGATTACAACCTAAATAGAATAGCGATGACCGCGTAAATAGAATAGCGAAACAGTTCAGCCTAGCTTCTCTCCTGTAGTCGGGTGGTAGCCATGGATGAAATCGCGCGCGGACATCCGTTTCTTCCCTTCAGGCTGGAGTTCGAGAATTTCGACAGACGTACCCTGGCCGCATCCGACCAGTAACCGATCGCCATCAACTTTCATATCACCCGGAGGAAGGACTGTTGCGGCAGGTCTCGCTGCCCAAACGTGGAGGTTCTTCCCGCGAAAGCTAGTAAAAGCGCCCGGCCAGGGTTGAAATCCACGCAGGCGATTACAAATCTCGACCGCCGGTCGACTAAACTTGATCAGCCCATCTTCCTTCTTTAGTAGGGGCGCCAGAGTGGATCGAGAGTCGTCCTGAGGACGTGGATGGACGGTTCCCGTCTGCAGGCCGCGCAGAGTTTCGATCATCAGGTCGGCCCCGATTACCGCAAGTCGCGGCGCGACCGTTTCTGCGGTGTCCTCCGGTGTAAGTGTGAGCTCGCGTTGCAGCAGGATGTCGCCCGTATCCAGACCGGCATCGATGCGCATGGTGGTTACGCCCGTGACGGTCTCGCCGCATGCAATCGCCCACTGGATGGGAGCAGCGCCGCGATATTTGGGCAGCAACGAAGCATGCAGGTTGATATTGCCCAGCGGTGGGAGACTAATCATCCATTGCGGGATGAGGCGGCCGTATCCGACGATCACAATTGCGGTGGGCTTGAGTGCAGCAAGCCGGGCTCGGAACTCTTCGTTGTTCTTGATTTTTTCCGGCTGCATGACCGGCAGGCCCAGCTCCATTGCGCGGTGCTTAACAGGTGGGGGTGACAATTCCAAGCCACGCCCGCGAGGTTTGTCCGGCAACGTAACCACCAGCGAGACCCGGAATCCGACTTCTACCAATCGGTTCAGCGTTGGCACGGCAAAGCGCGGTGTTCCACAAAAAACGAGGTTTAGCGATTGATTCATTGGGGAATTGAGGCACTGGGTCACTGAATCATTTGCTCGTCCAACCCGCTTATCCCGCGGCCCAGAATGAGCTGGTGATCAAATGACTTAATCCCTCAATTGCTCAATCTCTCGACTCCTACCACTCCCCAGCTTTCATTAGCTTGCGGATTTTGCGCTTGATCATGTCACGTTTCAACGTGCTGAGATGGTGGATATAAAGCTTGCCGTTTAGATGATCCGTTTCGTGCAGGAAGGCACGGGCCAGCAGCTCTTCCCCAGTTTTCTCGAAAACATTGCCGCTTACATC
>QIAR01000377.1 GCA_003225595.1 Acidobacteriota bacterium
TCGCACGATTGCCCTGACGCTTGCACCGACCTCGAAGGGGTTAAATGCTAATGGCTAAATGCTAAGTGTGCTCTTCTTTGGACTTCGCTCGCAGATGTACTCGCTGACCACTCGTTTCCATTTTCCCTGAGCTTTCAGGATGTACTCCACCGCGTCTCGTGCGGCCCCATCACCGCCGCCGTGCGGAGTGACGAAATGCGCCTGCCGCTTGACCTCTTGGCGGGCGTTGGCGACAGCAATGGCAAAGCCGCAATTACGCATTATAGGAAGATCGATCACATCGTCGCCCACAAAGGCAGCCTCCGCCGGGCGTAGTCGTTCCTGGCGGAGGATCTCCTCGAATACAGTCAGCTTGTCCTGAATTCCTTGGTGAACGTGGTCCATCTTGAGATCACGGGCGCGCAAGGCCACGGTTTCGGAAACGCGTTTTGTAATCAGGCCAGTTTTAATGCCCGCCAGACGGGCGAGTGAGATTGCCGTGCCATCGTGCGCGTGGAAACCCTTGGCTTCGATCAGTGTCTGGCTCTGAAGTCCGAAGCCGCCCACTCCACCGTGCTGCGCAGCGTGGTCCAAGACGGTTTGCGAGGCTCCCGCGGGCGCGGGAAAGACGAAAATCTTGCCATCGGTGAGGACACCGTCTACATCGAAAAGGAGCAGCTTGATTTTCTTGGCGCGGCGTTTGGCGGAGAGAGTGTTGGGCATTGGCGGGATTCTAGCATTTTGAGCCCTCAGCTTTTAGCCCTTGGCTTGACCCACGTCGCGGTTTGAACCTGGATACTGTTTTCTGTTTATCGCCGTCGTCTGGGGGGCCACATCTTCCCTAAGCTCATGCCCTACGATCTGGGCCGGGAGATAACAAAGCAAAGCCTTCAGGCGAACATTTTGCGAAAGCACGATTTTGTGGGTAGAATGTTGCCAATGTCTTTCCTGATTCCCGGTTCCTTGGAGTGGGCTCATCCCTTGGTGCAGGAGTGGTTCGTCCGCCGCTTCGAAACTCCTACCGAACCGCAGGAGCAGGGATGGCCGCATATCTTGGCCGGGCACACGACCCTCATCTCGGCACCCACAGGCTCCGGCAAGACTCTGGCAGCATTCCTAGCCTGCATTGACCGCCTGGTGCGCAAAGCTCTGGCTGGCGACCTCCAGGACCGCACCGAAGTTCTCTACATCTCGCCGCTGAAGGCGCTAGGCAACGACATCCAGAAGAACCTCGAAATTCCGCTGGGGGAAATCTTGCAGATGGCGGGCGAGCGTGGGTTGCTGATGCCCGAGATTCGCACCGCGGTCCGCACCGGCGACACGCTTATGCACGAGCGCCGGGCTATGCTGAAGCGTCCTCCACACATTCTGGTCACGACGCCGGAATCGCTCTACATCCTGCTTACAGCGGAGAAGAGCCGGGCGATTTTGCGGGATGTCGAGACCGTAATCGTCGACGAAATCCACGCCGTCGCCGACGACAAGCGCGGCGCTCACCTCACGCTGTCGCTGGAGAGGTTAGAGGCGCTGCGGAGAGCGGCACTGGGCATTACCTCAGCGGCTAAAGCCGACTCTGAAGGAAGTTTTGATCGCAGCGCTGAAAGCGCTGCGCCACCCGAAAGCTCGTCAGATGAAACGGGAGGCCTAGATTCCTCGCGCCTAAAGGCCCTCGGAATGACAAGCGGTCAGCGAGCGTCGTGCGGCACGGCTGAAGCCGTGCCCTTCCCGTTCGTGCCGGACCCAAGCGAACCTTCACTCGTGCGCATCGGGCTCTCGGCTACCCAGAAACCTATCGAGGAGGTCGCGCACTTTCTTACAGGAAACGGTCGGCCCGCGCCGATCATCGTCAATATCGGGCACAAGCGGCAGCTTGATCTCGCCGTCGAAGTTCCTGCCAGCCAACTGGGGCCAATTGCGACCAACGAGATGTGGGACGAGATTTACGACCGCATCTCCGATTTGGCGAGGCAGCATCGCTCAACCCTGGTTTTTGTGAATACGCGGCGACTGGCGGAGCGAGTGTCGCATCATTTGGCCGAGCGCCTGGGAGAGGAAGCCGTGGCAGCCCACCACGGCAGCTTGTCACGCAAGCTGCGCCTGACCGCTGAGCGGAGGTTGAAGAGCGGCGAGGTGCGGGTTCTGGTGGCTACCGCATCACTCGAACTGGGAATTGACATTGGCACAGTTGATCTGGTTTGTCATATCAGTTCCACCCGTTCTATCGCCGTTGCCTTGCAGCGCGTCGGACGCTCCGGCCACTGGCGGGGCGCAGTGCCGAAGGGACGAATATTCGCCACTACTCGAGATGAATTACTGGAGTGCGCGGCACTGGTGCTGGCGATCCGGCATGGCGATCTGGATCGGCTCATGATTCCGGAGTCGCCGCTGGATGTGCTGGCGCAACAAATCGTGGCTGCCTGCGCAGCCGAAGAGTGGGGTGAGGACGAGCTCTTCGAATTGCTCCGACGTGCGTACCCCTATCGCAACCTGCGGCGTGAGACCTTCAATGCCATCCTGGAAATGCTCTCGGAGGGCATTGCGGCGCGGCGAGGACGCTATGGAGCGTACGTTCATCGCGACCGCGTGAACGGACGCTTGCGAGCGCGACGCGGGAGCCGCCTGGCAGCAATTACTAGTGGTGGCGCAATTCCAGATACAGCTCTTTACACCGTGGTCGCGGAGCCCGAAGGCATGATCGTCGGCACCCTCGACGAAGACTTCGCGGTGGAGAGCAATCGCGATGACATCATCCTTCTTGGCAACAGCTCATGGCGTATCCGCCGCATCGAGGGGAAATCCGGCCGCGTGCTGGTGGAAGATGCACATGGTGCACCTCCCAGTGTTCCTTTCTGGCTGGGCGAAGCGCCGGCTCGGACCGCCGAACTTTCTTCCCAGCTTGCGGACCTGCGAAGAAAAATCAGTGAGATGCTGCCGAATATTTCACCGGTCGGTTTCTCGCCAACTCAGCCGGTTGTCGCTCAAACAGTGTCATGGTTAAAAGAGGAGTGCGGACTGGACGACTCCGGTGCCGAGCAGACAATTGAGTACATCTTGCAAGGGCGTGCGGTGCTGGGTGACGTGCCTACACAAAGCACAATCATCGCTGAGCGCTTTTTCGATGAAGGTGGCGGCATGCAGCTTGTCATCCACGCTCCATTTGGCGGCCGCATCAACAAGGCCTGGGGACTGGCACTGCGCAAGCGCTTCTGCCGCAGCTTTAATTTCGAACTCCAGGCCGCCGCCACGGACAATGGCCTGAACATCGCGCTGGCCGAGCAGCACAGCTTTCCACTGGCCGATGTTTTTCACTTCCTGCAAGCGGAAACCGTTCAGCCCATCCTAGAGCAGGCTGCGTTGGCTTCGCCCATCTTCGGTACGCGCTGGCGCTGGGATGCGATGAGAGCGCTGGCCCTGCTGCGGTTCCAGGGTGGCGCCAAGGTTCCGCCGCAGATTCAGCGCATGCGGTCCGACGACTTGCTCGCTTCAGTGTTTCCCGATGTGGCCGCCTGCCAGGAAAATGTCAATGGCGACATCCAGATTCCTGACCATCCGTTGGTGAATGAAGTCATGAAAGACGTGCTCAGCGAGGCGATGGATCTGGACGGGCTCAAAGACGTACTATTAAGGATCGCCGACGGGCGGATTCGTTGTCTCGCGGTGGACACTCCTGTTCCATCGCAGTTTTCTCACGAGATTCTCAATGCCAACCCCTATGCCTATCTCGATGACGCTCCCTTAGAGGAGCGACGGGCGCGTGCAGTCGAGATGCGTCGAGTGTTGCCGGAATCAGTGCTTGAAGAAGTTGGCAAACTCGACCCGGCGGCCATTGCGCAAGTTCGCGAAGAAGCCTGGCCGGACGTGCGGGATGCGGATGAGTTGCACGATGTGCTGCACACTTTGATCGCACTCCCTGAGGCAGTGGCATCAGAAAAGACGCGCGAGACGCCCCTCCCTACATCGATCTTTGACGAGACTTCCGTCGCAACATCGGTGTCTCTTGAGAGCAAAGAGAGGCCTTTGCCTCCGCCAAGTGGTAATGGGAGGAGGAACTTCCCGCGCGCCCAAGCTAGTTCTGGTTGGAGCCGCTACTTTGAGCGACTTCAGGAACAAGGCCGTGCCGGTAGGGCGACTGGGGGCCAGGACGAGACGCCGTCGGGACAGCTGCCCAGCCATCCGGTCGCAGCGGAACCCGGCGCAGTGGGCATGCCG
>QIAR01000378.1 GCA_003225595.1 Acidobacteriota bacterium
GATGTCGGTCCGGAGCGTAGCCAGCGTGCGAAAGAGCAGTGCGCGGTCCCGCTCGCGACAGAGAGTGTCTGCGAGGGCACTCGCGTTGGTGGCGTTCACGCGCCACTCGCGACAGTCCATGGGGATGGATTCGAGATGAAAAAACTTGGCGAGGACGGCAGCCGACGACTTCGCACCCCAGCCCGGCAGGCCGGGATAGCCGTCTGCCGCATCGCCCACCAGCGCTAGATAGTCGGGGATCGATGCCGGCGAGACGCCGAACTTCTGGACTACACCTTGCTCGTCTAAGGTTACGCGCGTCCGGCGATTCAGCTGGACGATGCGCGTGCCGCGCACACATTGGGCGAGGTCCTTGTCGGGCGTACAGATGATCACGCGTTCGACACGCGTATCACGAGCGGCCGCGAGTGCCGCGGCAGCTAGTGCGTCGTCCGCTTCGAACTCCACCATCGGCCAGACGACAATGCCTGCCGACGAGAGGGCGTCTTCGAGCAGTGGGAATTGCGCCAACAGCTCGGGTTCGATGCCTGCGCCGGTCTTGTAGCCCGGCCAGAGTCCGTTGCGAAAAGACTCGATAACATGATCGGTTGCAACGGCAATGTGCGTGGCGCCGCCGCTGATGATACCCAGCACCGAAGCCAGGACGCCTCGGACGGCGGCGACCTCCCGGCCGTCCTCATCCCGTGCGGACGGCAGCGCGTAGTAATGCCTGAACAGTTCGTATGTGCCGTCGACCAGATGGATGTCCAAGGCGCAGCTCCAAGACAACCCTATAGGACCGGTGCCGGCTCAATCAACCGTCATATTGGGAATTCGATAGGTGTTCATCGAGTGATCGACCCCGCCGTAGAAATGGTAGCTCTCAGTGTTCGATCCGCCACCACGCGATAACTCCCGGGTGGTCGCTAGCCTTGTGGTCGGCAAACTGGAAACGACGCGACGGTCCTTCTGGGTTGCTGCCTTGTGTCATCTGATCCCTTGGTGCTTGCCTAGCGATTCAATTGGATCCCCCTGTTAGGTGCCCAAGCAGAATCTTGAAATTGCATCGTGTTTGAAAAGACTGGTCGGGCGAGGGGATTTGAACCTGCAGCCGCTTCAACTCCGGTGCGATCTTCCCCTCTGGTAGCCGCTCGTTGGCTGCTCGTTGGCTTTACTTGTGCCAGCAGTGGCGTACCCTAGAGGCTGATCGATCATGGACAGCCAACAATTTTATCGGATCACCAAGGCGCTGGCGGACCCGCGCCGATACGAAATCCTGTCACGAATCGCCAAGTGCCGGGAACTCGCTTGCAGCGATGTTCGCTGCGACCTGCCAATCACAGCGGCGACGCTGTCGCACCATATCAAGGAACTGGTCAATGCCGGTCTGGTTGAACTCCGGAGGGAGGGCCAATTCGCCCACCTGAAGTTGCGACGCAAGGCTTGGCGGGAATACCTGTCCCGGCTGGGTAAATTTAAGACAGCAAAATTCTGAATCCTTTTCCTCGTCTGCGGCCTATAGTTAGATGATTATCTAAGTATCGAATTCATTCTCAATTTCAATTGACCCCTCGAGGAAAAGGACGAGATATGGCGAAACTGAATGGCAAGGTAGCGGTTGTCACTGGCGCATCGAAAGGAATCGGGGCAGCGATCCGACAAGTTGGGGTCAGAAGGAGCGAAGGTCGTTGTGAATTATGGCCACGACAAGGCGGGCGCGCAGAAGGTGACTGAGAAAATCAAGCACTCTGGCGGCGACGCTATTTCTGTGCAAGCCGACGTTTCCAAGGCGGAAGACATCAAGAAGCTGTTTGCCGAAACCACGCGCACCTTCGGCAACGTGGATATCCTGGTTAACAACGCCGGGGTTTATGAATTCCGGTCGCTGGAATCACTCGATGAAGAGCACTTCCGCAAGATCTTTGATTTAAACGTGCTGGGTCTGCTGCTGACGACCAAAGAAGCCGTGGCACACATGAACGGCCAGGGCGGAAGCATCATTAATGTGAGCTCCATCGCGGCCAAAACGCCGGCCGTCAACAGCTCTGTGTACAGCGCCACCAAAGGAGATGTGATTTCGCGCGCCCTGGCCTTGGAACTGGCGCCGCGAAAAATCCGGGTCAATTCGCTCTCGCCCGGTGCAACCGATACCGAGGGCGTAGGTGCGCTCGAAGAGTACAAGAACGGCTTTGAGCAGATGGCAATTACGCGCACACCGCTAGGGCGCATTGGCACGGCAGTCGGGCTCGTCGGACAAATCCGGCTCAGCGCCTGCGCAGACACGAGGATGAGTGACATTCCATGCCCAAACCAACCTCACCAAAACACCAGTCCAAGGACTCTCTCCAATCAGTGACAAAGAAAGAGATGGAGAAGCTTTTTGCGGGACAAAGAGAAGAAATGGAGCAGCTCCTTGCCGATCAAGCCAATGTCATTCTCGAATCCGTTGACGAGCTTGTGGAGAAAAAGATGGACAAGAAGCTGGATGAAAAATTTGATCCCGTCATTACGAAACTCGATGCGGTTCTGAAAGAATTTGAAGACCATCGCGACGAACGAAGACCAACTGCAGAAGCACGAGGCACGCATCGTGAAGCTCGAGACCGCACCGGCATAATTCTTCCTCGCCTATGCTCGTCCACAAATGCGACAACTGCAAAAAGGAGATCAGGAAAGGGAACGACGAGGTGGTCGCTGGACTTGGCTGGCCTAACTACTCATTTTGCATCCGATGTGGAAAACCGATCATCGCGTTCCTGAAGAAACGCAAGCTTCTGCAGCCGGCCGAGACGACGCGGTAGCACCGCAATCGCGATTTCGGAGTAAGAGACCGCAATTGACACGGTCTTCTTTTTTTACGGCACTTGAATGAGCGCTGGCAGGAAACAGCATCACTGGATCATGGTGATCCAAAGCAAGCCTCACGAGATTACTTCCCGATTGCCCGTCATCCGACAGGAACCGCGCGCTCAATTCCCAGAGCCAGACTCGAGCGACTCAGGTCTTCACTTGTGGTTTTCGAAATCTCCGCAGGGCCGATCCAAGATCCCCGCCATGGAGAAAAGCATTCAGAGTCTTTCGATCAGAACGCGGTTCAGTTCCGCAATTACAGGAGCAAGCCCGAGAAACGGTTGTCGGTGCACCGTCCAAATCGCCAGGGGAAAATTTAGGTCGGGCACGCGTAGTGCGCGCAGGCGCGACCGCAACCGGCTGCGCGCCAGGATGCGCTCAGGCACCAGGCTGAGACCGCGGTTCTGAGCAACCAACGCAAGCTGGAGTTCGTAGTTGTAGGCTTCGACGGCCACAACCATATCGATATTGGCCCGCAGGAGAGCCCTGCGCAACGCCGCCCGCGCGGCGCAACCCTCCGGGTTGAGGATCCACTGCACTCCGGCTAAGTCTTGAATCTTTCGAACTGGGGGATGATCCTCTCGGCGTGAAGTGATGAGAACGAGTTGTTCCTTCCCTATCTGCTTGCCGACCACCTCGGCCGGTAGCGGCTCCCCTTTGGGTAGAAGAATGACGGCTGCATCAAGCCCTCGCGAACGCACACGTTCGAGCAGTTCGCGGCTCCATCCGGTGCGAAGGCGAGGCGCGACTTTGGGAAACTTGCGGCGAAGTTGGCCGACAGGTTCGGTAAGTGTAAGTTCGGTGAGGGCGTGTGCGACTCCAATCCGAATCTCTCCCATCGGGAGGTCGCTATTGGCCGTTGCAGCACGCACTTCCCGAACGTCGTTTAGCAAGCGCCTACATCGTTCCAGCGCAGCTTGACCCGCCCCGGTCAGCACTACTGGTCTTGTGCGCCGATCCAAGAGCGGCGTGCCGAGGGAGGCCTCAAGGCGTTGCAGGCGCCGCGTCACCGCGGACTGCGTGATATACAGGTCGCGCGCCGCCAGGCTCACCGAGCCAGCGTCCGCAACACTCACAAAAGCACGGATATTATCAAATTCCATATAAGCATACTAGTAATGCATACTATTCATTTGCAACATGATGTGGCTCGCGGCTAGAGTGATTGCAAGACTGTCAACACGATAGGAGATCAGAAGTTGGCTGCGTTTCTGATTATCGAGGTCACGGAGGTCCATGACGAACGGACCTACGCGCAATACCGCGGACGAGTACCCTCGACGCTGGCAGCTGAAGGTGGAGCTACCTGGTTCGCGGCGGGCGAGTGGAAGTGCTTGAAGGAAGCTGGCAACCGAAGCGAGTCGTGGTCGTACGCTTCGATTCTGCTGAGGCGGCGCGTAGCTGGTGGGATGATCCGGGGTATTCGGAACTGAAGGCCATGCGGCAGCGATCGACCACCACGAACATGATCCTTGTGGAGGAAATTCCCAATGCATAGAAACGGCGAGACGATGACGTTCCCGCTTCGTATTGATCGCGTGGCCATCTCGCGGGTGCAAGAAATCGACTTCGCCACCGTTCCATTCGGCGCCACCTTCAGTGACCACATGCTTAGCGTGGAGTTTGAGGAGGGCCGTTGGAGCGACGGTCTGATCCGACCCTACGGCCCGATTCCTTTGCCGCCGAGTATTAGCGCACTCCAGTACGGGATTTCGGTTTTCGAAGGTATGAAGGCGCACAAGTCGCCAGCCGGACGTCCGCTTTTGTTCCGCCCCCGTGAGAACGCGCGACGGCTGCAGCGTTCTGCGGCCCGGCTCGCGATGCCGGCGGTGCCCGAATCCCTGTTCCTGGATGGCCTCCGTGAACTGGTTCGCTTGGACCAAGCGTGGATTCCTCCGGCAGAGATGGGAGCACTGTATATCCGGCCGATTCTCTTCTCGGTGGACCCATCGATCCGAGTGAAACCGGCTGATCGATACCAGTTCGTCATTTTTACTTCTCCTTTTGGCGCGTATTTCTCAGCGCCGGTCGACGTGCTGGTCAGTGAGCGCTACGTGCGCGCGTTTCCGGGGGGAACCGGCGACACAAAACCTGCTGGGAACTACGCCGCCGCGCTCGTAGCAGACCAGGAAGCGCGCGAGGCCGGATTCAACTCGGTTATGTGGTTGGATGCCCAAGAACGCCGCTACGTGGAAGAATGTGGCGTCATGAATGTCTTCTTCCTCCTGGGTGAAGATGTCGTGACCCCGTCGCTGAGTGGGACGATCCTACCCGGTATCACTCGCGATAGTGTAATCACCCTTTTGCGGGATCTGGGATATCGCGTGAAGGAGGATCGTATTTCGATGGATGAACTGCTCAAAAGCTACGAGCGGGGCGAACTCCGGGAATGCTTTGGAACGGGAACGGCTGCAACAGTGTCGCACGTTAGGCGCATTCGATATAAGGATCGAACTCTTGAACTGCCACCAATCGAGCACCGGAAAGTGGGCGCTGCCGTGCGGGAAAAACTGCTCGCCGTGATGACGGGGCGCGAACCAGATACGCACGGTTGGGTCGAGAGCATCTGACGAGAAACCATGCCGCATTTCTAGGACACGCAAACGCGAAAGGAACAGGACACTCGGAATGCATTACCTTTTGTTCTACGAAGTTGGTGAGGACTACGTTTCCAGGCGCGCAGAATTTCGGGATGCGCACCTCGAAAAAGCCTGGAAGGCGAGCGAGCGCGGCGAGCTCGTATTGGGCGGTGCGCTGGCGAATCCAGTGGACGGTGCCGTGTTGCTGTTCAGGGGCGACTCGCCTGAGGTCGCGGAGAAGTTTGCCAAGGCTGATCCTTATGTGACGAGCGGCGCAGTGAAGCGCTGGCATGTGCGGGAATGGAAGACAGTCGCGGGGGAAGACGCCGCGACGCCCATCAAGCCGGATGCAGTGGCAGGCGGCAAGAAAGGGTTGAGTGACTCGTCGAACGCAGTGGGCGGAGGTGGTTCATCCCGAGATAAGGGCCTGATCTTGCGGATGTGGAGGGCGCGCTCGACCGTCGATAAATCAGGCGAATATGTTCAGCACGCAACCAAAAAAGTTTTCCCGACGCTTCGAGCAATCGAAGGACATAGCGGAGCATACCTGCTTCGCCGCGCGGTTGACGGTGCAATCGAACTTGTCGTACTGACCCTTTGGGAGTCGATGGAGGCGGTCCGTAAGTTCGCGGGAGAGGAACCGGAGAAGGCCGTTGTCGAACCGGAAGCGCGAGCGGTCCTGACTGCCTTTGATGAGTCAGTGACGCACTTTGAGGTCGTTCATCGCCCGGAAGGAACGGCAAAGTGATCTGCAATCAAGCACAGGCCTAGCGTTGGCCGACCGGACTAAGAGGGACTGAGCTTCCTTCTCATGAAGTGGGTGCCAGTCGCCAAGGTCAGCACTGCGCGGACGGAATAATTACGCCAGAATTGTCAGCAAACAAGATGTTATGTCGAGCCTGCCCCTAGAACGGCACATACCTGCCGAGTGGGCTTCACTCGGGGACAGAAGGTGAGCCTCGCCAAGGGATTAGTTGTTGCGGCTACATGAACCGTGCCGAGGCGAAGGCGTTTTCAAAAGGATCATGGCGATCCTCTGCTCATCGTCAGTGTCAGCCTCTCGTGCGAAAACTCTCACCGATAGCTGGACCAAGCACCAGTCTGAATTGAACGCATTCAATCTTGAACAAGGTCGCATGAAGCGCAGGAGTTCCAAGGGAGCGTTATCGACAGCATCGCATGCACCCAACGACTGGGTGGTCTTGTTTCAGGTGCCTATTACCGCCGACGGATTAAAGATGAGACCGTACATCCGATTATCGAAGCGCCTGCTGGTTGCTGTCCAGCAACCCAGCGAAATCGTTTATAGCCGCGAAGTAGCGTCGCGATGCGAACGGCAACACGTCGTTGTGCCCGGCACGATCCACCCAAAGATACTGCTTCGGCTCGTTCGCTAGCTCGTAAATCCGCTCGCCGTGCCACCATGGCACGACCCGGTCAGACCGGCCATGAATGACAAGTACGGGACGGTGCACGCGGCGGATATAGGCGGCGTTGTCAAATTTCTCCCAGGGCAGCAGGCGCAC
>QIAR01000379.1 GCA_003225595.1 Acidobacteriota bacterium
CATCCAGCGAGAACTGAACTTCGCCGCCATGCAGGCGCCGGGAGATCCGGAACTGATGGAAGCTCTCAGCGAACTGCCTGAAACGGAGGCGCTCCAGGTACTCAAGTCGGCGCTGGACCAGATGCGTCACTTTCTCTGGTTCTACATGCAGGTGATGACGAATGAATCGGAGATCGGGGAAAAACTGCGGCAAACGCTAAGTCAGAAGCGGTCCGATGATGCGGTGTTCAAGCACGATAGTTCGTTTGTGGATCGATTCAGATATGCCGCTGATACAGTGCTGCTCCGCTATCTCACCGACGGCAAAAATCGAAAGCCCGACTAGGCCTTGACTTCTTGCTTCCATTTTTGGTTGTTCCTACTCCAAAGTCACCGACTTCACCAGATTTCGCGGCCGGTCCACGTCAAGCCCGCGACGCACGGCCATGTAGTAGGCGAAAAGCTGCAGCGGGACGATTTCTAGTATCGGTAACAGCAGTTCCGGGGCTTGCGGAATGTAAATAGTGTGATCCGCGAGACTCGATACTTCTGTATCGCCCTCCGAGGCGAGCGCGATCACCTGGCCCGATTGCTTTTTGAAGCCCCTGATATTGCTAACATTCTTCTCGTAACGCACAACTGACCCGGGATCATTGCGGTCACAGGTTGCAATAATGACCACCGGCAGGTGCTCGTCAATCAGGGCATTCGGGCCGTGCTTGGTCTCGCCGGTGGGGTAGCCCTCGGCATGGACATAGGAAACCTCTTTCAGTTTGAGGGCGCCATCCATGGCAATGGGGTAGTGAATCGCACGGCCGAGAAAAAGAAAATCATCGAACCGGTGATATTTGTCTGCCAGCTTCTCGCACTGGGAGGCGCAGCGGAGAACCGCCTTGATCTTGTCCGCAAGCCCAAGTAGCTCCCGGATGTAATACTGTCCCAGGGCTTTCGGTACTTTGTTCCGAACCTGCCCGAGGTACAGAGCGAAAAGAAAAAGCGCCGCCATTTGTGCGCTGAATGCCTTAGTGGAGGCGATGCTGATCTCCGGTCCGGCATGGGTGTATATGACGCCGTCGGCTTCACGCGCAATGGTCGAATCCACCACGTTTGAAATGGCCACAGTGCGGGAACCTTTCAATTTCGCCTCCCGTTGCGCGCCGGTAGTGTCGGCAGTTTCCCCAGATTGCGTGATCAGGATGGTCAGTTCGCCCGGTCCAATGAGCGGGTTGCTATATTCGAATTCGCTGGCATAATCGACATCGACTTGCACGCCGGCCAGTTCCAGGATCATGTACTGTCCAGCCATGCCGGCGTGCCGGCTGGTGCCGGACGCGACTATGTTGATCCGTCGCAATGAGCGCAGTTCTTGCGGACTGATGCGCACTTCTGGCAAGCGCACTACGGCTTCTTCCAGCGAAACACGGGACGCAGTAGTATCCCGTAGCGCCTGGGGCTGCTCGAAGATCTCCTTAATCATGTGATGGGCAAATTCGGCTGTACTTGCCATCTTTTGCTCCTTCAATCCGCTCGCCGCTGGCTCAAATGCCGCTGCTGCGGACAATGGTCCGCAAACTCGACGATGATGCATTTGCATCAGCAGCAACCGCAGATCGATGCTCTCAGGCGGAGTAAACAGGGTTCTTGCAGCCAGCGAAACCAGAGTGCGAATGTTCAGAACAGCATTCTATAGGAAAATGCCAGGCTGGCCGTAGATCGATAGTGGGCGATTTTGCCTAACGTTCATAGATGGCAAACATGTTTGTGGAGAAAGGGGCCTGCAAAAGCTGGGAAGGAAATTTGACTCTTAGGCAGTCCCTGGAAACAGCGGAATGACTCGCTCGAGTTAGAAAGCCGCAAGTTAACCGATGCTATAATCAACAAGTGTGTGGGGCATGCCGTTTCTTGCACCGCATTTTCAGTCGCGGCATGCCTTCGCCCTGCCTACGTCGGGGAGTGGCTCAGCCTGGTAGAGCACCTGGTTCGGGACCAGGGGGTCGGAGGTTCAAATCCTCTCTCCCCGACCAATATTTTCAATGACTTAAATATGTTGACCCGAGAGTCCAGCCGTCGCGTACATAATCGGCCTCATGCACGGTTCTGGTTTTTGGTCTATGATGATGTAGGCAAATTTGTAGACGGTAAGGTCCTCAGAGTTCAACACATTTGCAGTAGCGTTCCAGTGGCGCACCTGTCTGGGCGCACTGATGCGCTCGAAGGATGAGAGCCACAGACGTGGGCAACACTCTCCCTTAAATTCCAGGCATTCACTTTCCCTACATCTCACCCCCGGCGGTCTCTCGCTGGCCTAAAATAAATGAGCTATTGCTGTATTACATCGGCAGGCGGTCAGCGGCTATTGCAGCCCGCCTGAACCGGTTCTCACGGCCTGGGCCCGAGTGAATTCATTGGCAGCGGTTATGATTGAGTCGATTTGGCGACGAATTACCGAAAAGATGTTTCCGCAAACGCAGCCCAAAGCGGCGGCCACGGCAAACAATCAAACTCCCTCAGCGGTAGCAGAGATCGCGAAGAATGTTCCTGACGGATATTCGATTCGGGAATCATTGCAGGGTGCGCTGCACGATTTCGTGCGCAACAGCGGTTTTGAAAACGTGCACCTGGAGGAAATGATCCGCGAATTTGTTGGTATGCTGGCCTCCTATCGCGAGGAGGATCTGCCGCTGTTTCCGGAGGTGTTTGTATTTTCGTCTCCCAACGGCCTTACTGCTCTTGCTCCGAGCACCACACAAGTGACGCTCGGCAGTGCGAAATTAGCGGCTGATTCAGCAAGTGCCATCGTGAAAAATTGTGCGACTCTTGCGGCCTCTGGTTGGGCGATATTCGTCGTGAAGGAGCAAGACGACGTTCGCTACGGAGTTTTCCGTGCGATTCGTCACGCTCTCGCGCTGGGAGATGAAGAATCTATGCTGGGGCTCGGCAGGGACGAACCGGTGGTGGTCATCCGTAATCGAGGTCATTTGACGGTCGAACTCCGAAGTACGACTGGTACTCGGTTCACTGCTGCTCTCACGACCACCTTGACGCGCTAAATCGGCCAACTCAGATCATCGATGGTGGTGGCGGCATAGTGAATCTCTCCTGAGCAAAGTGGAGGACCGATGCATTAGAAATCAACTGCAGAGATCCTTCGTGGCCTGAAGGCCAGTCAGGATGACAGCCTCCGATGACAGCCTCCGAGATATTCCACGAATTAACGGGACACGGCACTAGAGCCGCCCGGCTAAAAGAGATGAGACACGAGGAGGAAGCCGCCGCCGATCGCGACCGCGTCTTCGGCGAGGGCTATAGCGAAGTCGGGTAATCGCCGATTAGCTACTAGTCGGTGGCGCACCTCGTATCCCGCAAAGGCACCGACGACGCCCCCTAAACCGCCAAGGATGGCCCCGGCGGCGATGGATTGATGCGCCGACGCAAAGATCATGATCGCAGAGAGTGCCCCAGTGAAGGCGCGTGCGCCGAGCGGAACTGGTGCGGTTCGCTTCGGGGTCGTCGGCAGCTTATCCACGACAAGCTCGGCGAGGGCCAGCAAGGATATGATGACGGCAGCGGCGGTAGACCCCAACAATGCCAGGCGGGAGCCAGTCAGGTCGAGCCATCCCCAGTGCACCGCCCAGCTGACCACGGCCAGGGGAGTCAGGGAACGCAGGCCTGCAATGACTCCGATGCCGAAGCCACCCAGAAACAGAACTGCCCGGTTCGAGTTCATCGTCTATTTCACCTCGCGGGTATTTCACCCCGCGAGACACTCTAGTCCTCTGGGGTAGCTTGTCAAGAAGTTGCAGGCACTGGCAGTGGGTAGGTATCTTTTCTGCCCCTGTGGAAATCAAACGAACCCACTACCCAGGCATGAGGTCAAGCCTTCAGTCATCGCTTGGCCGGCGCTTGAGGTCAAGCCTTCAGTCATCGCTTGGCCGGCGGTTTGTTCGGGTCGTAGCTGGGATTGGCGCTGAACATGGAATCGCTGAGACCCTGGTTATAGCTGATGGAGTTCAAGAATCTCTGGTTGGCCATGTCTCCGTTGTAAAAACGGGTAACGTTGTGAGGGGTCATGATGCCCTGTACGGGGCGGTAGGCGTCGTAGACTTCGTCCTCAGTGTCACGCTGTTTATCGACAGGATCGCGCCAAGAAAAACTTTTTTTTATAGGCAGGTGAGTGTTGGGATCGATATAGATCGTGACCGCCTGGTTGCGGGCGTTCATGATGGTCACCTGCTCGGCCGGCTTCTGCTCGGCGACCGCCGCACCTTCGTAAAACAGCGCAACGCCGGGATCGTTAAGCCAACGGCGAAGCACCCATTCGAGAGAGTACTCGCGCCGTCGGAGATATTCGGTCAGGGTCTTTTCGTCCTGCGGGGCCGTGCCCTTGAAGGTGATCTCATAGCCCTTGTTGCCGTTGTAGACGTATGCCACGTCGCGTTTCTTGGTGAACTCGATTCGCTCCTTGTCGGGAAATTTGGCGAAGCGCCAGTAAAGCACGCCTAAGCTGTTGGGCTGCCCGTGATGGAAGCTGTAGGTGCGGCCTTCCTGGCTCGAGTCCTGGACATTGAGGTAAGCCTGCCCGCCGAGGGCCTGGGTCATCTGGTCGATCAGAGCTTTTGCTTTACGGACGCTTTCCTGGTCGGCGGGAATGGATTGCGATTGGCGGCGTGGACGTTTGTCCCCAAGCAACCGCCAACAGGAGAAAAATTGGAAGGAGCCGTTTCATTGGTATAGGCAGTTAGACGCCCAGATAGGAATTGTAGCTGCCCGGGGGAGTACAGGAGCCGAGAGCTGGGCTCCGCTGAGACTTGATGGTCATCCTACCAGCACGGCTCCGCCGTTCACGTTGAAGACTTCGCCGGTGATGAAGCCGGCGTGCTCGGTACAGAGAAAGAGAATGGGTGCGGCGATTTCTTCCGGTTTGCCCACACGTCCGAGCGGGATGGTCTGGAGAATGGCCTGGCTGGTTTTGGGATCATTCAATGCGGCAGCAGACATGTCAGTGTCGACCCAGCCAGGAGCCACGCAGTTCACGTAGATGCCGTCACGGGCCAGCTCGGTTGAGAGTCCCTTAACCATGCTGATCAGCGCACCTTTAGTCGCGGCGTAGTCGCAGTGAAAGGCTTCTCCCCTCTGACCGGCGGTGGAACTGACCAGCACGATGTGGCCAGCCGCCGAACCAGCCCTTACCTGTCTCTTCATCTGGGCGACGGAGTACTTGACCAGCGCAAACACGCTGTCAAGGTTGACGGCCATGGTGTTGCGCCATTGCTCGTCGGTCATCTTGTCGATCGCTACGTCCTCGGGCGGCCAGACACCGTGGTTGGCGACCAGAATGTCGAGTCGGCCGAAGCGGCTTACAACGGCATCGACGAGTTCGCGCGCCGTCTTGGTGCCGGTCAAATCACAGAGCACTGCAGTGCAGCTATTTTCGCCACACTCCTTCACCAGCTTTTCCGAGTCGGCTTTGGACTTTTGATAATTGAAGACCACGCGCGCGCCGGCGGCGGCAAACATGCGGACGGCCGCGGCGCCGATGCCGCGTGATCCGCCAGTGATGAGAGCGACTTTGCCAGAGAGAGACAGAGGGATGGTCATGGGGAGATAGTTTCGGGCTTCGGGTGACAAGTTTCAAGTTATGAGTGCCGGGGGCAAAGGAAGTCTAGGGCTGTGGCTGGGTTCAAATACTCTCCCTCTCCCATAGGGCTGACCAAAGGTAACCAATTTCTGCCGTAAAGAAGAGGTCGGCCGCCACCGAAGAAAGATGTGTGGTCC
>QIAR01000380.1 GCA_003225595.1 Acidobacteriota bacterium
AGGAAGACCTGTGACCGCAAGGCATCTGCTCACGTTTCTTTTACTTATCGCAACTGCTTTTGCCCAGAAGGAAACAAGGGATCTGGGCGAAGCCAGCCTGGAAGAGCTGGCGAACATCCAGGTTTACAGCGCCTCACTGCACATGCAGAGCGTCAGCGATGCACCTTCTTCGGTCACGGTCATCACGGCGGACGAGATCCAAAAATATGGCTATCGCACGCTGGGTGACATTTTGCGCAGCGTGCGTGGCTTCTACATCACCTCCGACCGCAATTACGACTACGTGGGAGTACGGGGCTTCGCGCGCCTGGGAGATTGGAACAGCCGTGTCCTGTTGCTGGTCGATGGTCACCGCACCAACGACCATATTTTCGGACAAGCCATGATAGGCAGCGAGTTTCTGGTCGACGTGGATCTTATTGAACGGGTGGAAATCATCCGCGGACCCAGTTCTTCCCTTTATGGCGCCGGTGCCTTCTTTGCGGCAATCAACGTCATCACTCGCAAACCACAGCAGTACCTTTGGCTCCGAACTTACTGACAACTTGCGGCAGGACCAGGGCTATTACGCCGCAGTTAGCAAGGTCTTCACAGCAAACCCGGCTAGCTCGTTGATTTCGGCGTTATACGTGCAGGATGAATTTGTCATCACCCACAAAATCTCCTTGAGTAGCGGCCTGCGCTACGATCATTACACCTATTTTGGCGGTACTACGAACCCGCGTCTGGGCTTGATCTACCATCCCTTCCAACCGACCACATTTAAGCTGCTGTACGGTAGCGCTTTCCGAGCTCCTGAAGTTTACGAAATTTTTCCCGATGTCGCGTCGTTCTTGGACACCAATCTCCGGCTTAAGCCAGAAACAATCCATACCGTCGAGGCAGTCGTGGAAGAAGGAATTGGTCAACGTTTCAAGCTGTCGGGAAGCGTCTTCCGTAACCGGATCGACCGCCTGATCTCGCTGCAGACGGATACCAGCGATGGCCAGTTGGTCTACCGAAACTCCGGAAAAGCGCAAGCCACCGGCATGGAAATCGAGTTTACCGGTCGCGCCTCGAATGGTTTGCAGGGCACAACGAGCTTTAGCTACGTGGATACGGACGACGATAATAAGGGCGACCAGAAACTTACTAACTCACTTCGCCACATGGCCAAGTTGAATCTAATCGTGCCCTTGATTCACAAGCACCTCTTCGCCTCCTTAGACGCACAGTACAGCGGGCGGCGCGAGACTTCGGCTAGAAATACCGTGAGTGGGTTCTCCGTTTTTAATGTGACCTTGCTGGGACACACGCTCGGGAAGCACATGGATGTCTCTGCCAGTGTCTACAACATCCTCAATAAAAAGTACTTTGACCCAGGTCGCCCAGAGGATGTGCAAGACGCGATTCAGCAGGACGGAAGAAACTTCCGTGTGAAGCTGACCTGGAGGTTTGGAGAGTAAGGCCAGATTACGGCATTTTCCCGCAGCCTACAAAGCCAGATGACGCCCACAACTAAAACCATGCCTACCGGAAAAACGTTCATGGACCGGTCCTGGGAACTCGGGTTCAGTTTCCCCAGGTCGGGGCCTTTTCCGCCTTGAGTTCGCGGCTGAGGACACGGACCAGCATGCCGTCGTATCGTGTGCCGCTCATCCTTTCGAGTTCAGCCAGAGCCTGGTCACTGGTCTTGGCGGGAGCGAAGGAGCGGTCAGCGGTCATGTTGACGTAGGCATCCGCG
>QIAR01000384.1 GCA_003225595.1 Acidobacteriota bacterium
CTCGGCGGCGCCCCGTTTGTATCTGCTAACAATGGCTTCCGCCGTTTCGTCATCGAAAGCGATCCAGCGCACCATGTGCAATCCCCAGCTTTTACCTGCCACGTCTACCGGTAAGATTCTCTGTACCGACGAAGTGTTGTTATTTTAACCGATGATGCACTGATTTTGGTTCTCTTAAACACTGTGTGCCGCAGCTAGTGTGCCCGCTCCACCGGGCTCCCTCTTTTTTCCCGCGACCCAAGGCTCACACGCCTGGGCTGACGAATCGCGCCCCGCCGGAGCTGTAAACCCGAACTGGTTCCGACGCCTCAAAGCAGGCCCAGTTGCCACAAGAACCATCAAAAGGGGCCTTTAGTTAGTATTATTTGTACTGTTCGGGCGTCATCCAGGTGGGTCTAAAATGCGCGGAACCAAACAAGTCATTGGGGAATGAGCGCTTAACAGCGCAGAATTTTCTTAATCGTGGGTTTGAAGTCGTTCATGCTTAAGAGCAGACAAAGATCATAGGAGAACGAACATGAGAGTGCGGATGATACTGACCGTCATCTTTCTGGCTGCAGGAATGCTTGCGGCCCAGACCTTCCGGGGAGGGATCCAAGGCACCGTTACCGACAGTTCGGGGGCGGCGGTCGCCGGTGCGCAGGTAACAGTCACGAGCGCAGAAACGGGGCTGACCCGCACGGTCGGGACGGATGCAGCAGGTAATTACACAGCGACCGAATTGCCGCTTGGCACCTACAACCTGACTGCTACCAAAAATGGTTTTCGCACCGCGGTCGTGAAGGGGGTCACCGTAGGTGTCAGCACAACTCAGCGAGCAGATATACGGCTGACTCCTGGGGAAGTGAAGCAGACGGTCGAAGTGACCGCCGAACAGCCACTGGTGGAGACCACAGGAAACACTATTGGAGGCACGATCGAAGCCTCTCGAGCCGAAGAATTGCCGGTCAACGGACGTGACTTCCTGAAGCTGCTGACGCTAGTACCTGGAGCCGCGGCGGATGCCAGCTCTGTCAGTGATGCGGCCGGTTCGTTTGGAATCTTCAGCATCAACGGCAATCGCGGTCGCGCTAATAACTATCTGCTCGATGGTACGGATATGAACGACGGTTATCGAAACGATCCTGCCATCAATGAAGCGGGAGTATTCGGGGCACCAGCTACGATTCTGCCGGTGGACGCGCTGGCGGAGGTGGGCATTCTATCGAACATGGAGCCAGAGTACGGACGAAACTCGGGCGGGACTGTGAACATCGTGACCAAGTCGGGAACAAACGATATTCACGTGTCCGCGTTTGAGTACTACCGCGACAGCGTGATGGACGCCCGTAACTTCTTCAATGCCAAGCCAAATCCAAAGAATGGTTTTCACAATAGCCAGTTCGGCGGTTCGTTGGGCGGACCTCTCATCAAAGACCGGACATTCTGGTTCCTCGCTTATGAGGGCCAGCGCGACGCGGGTGGTTTAGCGAACATAGAGAACGCACCTACCCAAGCTCAGGTCGACAACTTTTTGAGCAGCGGGGGCTCCATCAATCCGGTAATTCAGAAGCTTCTGAACCGGAATCCGTGGGCAGTGCCGGGCGGGCTTCCGGCGGGGGATCCTAGTAACTTGGGGTCCGCTACTGTGCAAGTTAGCGATCCGTTCACGAACCGCGTGGACAGTTTCATTGCAAAAATTGACCAGCATTTCGGCACAAGCGAACGCGACTTGTTCACGGGTCGCTACTTTCTGGGCGATAGTGACCAGAGTTTCCCGCTCGCACTAGGCGGGGGCAGCACTGTTCCTGGGTACAACACGGTCACACCGACGCGAGTGCAACTTGCGTCGCTTTCCTATACTCACGTCTTTACTGCCAGGTTACTGATGGAGATTCGCGGCGGCTACAATCGCTTCGCGGAAGGTTTTGCGCCTCAAGATCACAATTTCGACCCAAAAAGTATCGGCTTAGTGACCAGCGACAATTTGCAGCCGCAGGACTTCGGATTGCCGCAGATTAGATTCAGGGACGGCACGACTTCGCTGGGCGGAAACAACTCCATTCCTCGCCACCGGTTCGACACCAACTGGCAGTACTTCACGAATTTTTCGTATAACACCGGCAAGCACAACTGGAAGATGGGTTACGAGTTCCGCCGGACCGCGATTTCGCAGTTCTATGATCTCGGTTACCGCGGCAGGTTAAGGTTTGACACGTTTGAGGATTTCCTTGCCGGCAATATCACTAGCGGTGCCAGCCAGTTTGCCGGGGACTCGCGGCGCGACACGTTCGAGAACAATCACGCTTTCTATCTGCAGGACAATTTCCGCCTAACTCGCAATTTCACACTCAATTACGGGCTCAGGTGGGACTATTATGGAGTCATCGGAGAGAAGAAGAACCGCTTCAGTTTGTTTGACGCGGCTTCCGACTCGCTGGTGTTGGTGGGTCAGTCGGGCGGGCCTTCAGAGCTCTATCCCAAAGACTATAACAACTTTGCTCCGCGCTTTAGCTTTGCGTGGGATGCACTGGGAAGCGGGAAGACCGTTCTACGTGGCGGTTGGGGTCTGTATTACGACGCCTATTCGCAAGACTTCTTCATCGGTCACTTCCCCTTTAACACCTTCAACGCTGGTCCAGCATACAACGGCATCGGTCCTTTTGCGATTACTGCAGCCAATGATGTCACGCCCACTATTCAGGACGGGGTGGCGATCTTCTCCAATTTCACTCCCACAATTGACGCCTGGACGGTGGATCGCAACCTGCGTACGCCGTACATCCAGAACTACAACTTGAACCTTCAGCAGGAACTCGGGAACTATGTGGCGGTTCAGGCGGCCTATGTGGGCTCGCAGGGACGCAAGCTGTTCCGTTTCCGAGATATCAACCAGACTGATATTGCCACCGGCGCCTTTCCCTTTCCGAATTTCAACTACATCAATAATTTCGAGTCCACCGCCAGTTCCAACTACCACTCTCTCCAGACCACTCTGCGGGTGCGTAATCTCCACGGGTTAACGTCGCAGGTGAACTTCACCTGGTCACACGCCATCGACAACGCCAGCGACGGTGAGGACTACGTGCCCAACGCGGCCCAGCCCGACAACAGCCTGCGGCCCGATCTGGAGAAAGCCAATTCCAATTTCGATAGCCGCAAGCGCTTTACCTGGGATTTCACTTATGAAATCCCGAGTGCTCAGCAAGCGCACTGGCTGACTTCGGGTTGGAGCCTGAACGGCGTACTGCGGCTGGCCAGCGGGCAGCCATACAACCTAAATTCTTTCGAGGGCTTCAACAACAGCAACGAATTTTTCGAACGGCCGGATGTGATCGGGAATCCATTCGCCGGAACGAGCACACCTTTCGCGATCCTGAATCTCAGCGCCTTTGCAGCGCCGTGCAACTGGGATCCGAACGCCGAATTTTGTGACGCCACGAATCCGGGCTACCACTTTGGCAACTTGGGTCGCAATGCCTTCGTCGGACCGGATTTCCGGAACTTCGATTTTTCCATCGTGAAGAACACGAGGTTGGGTGAGAAGATCAAAATGCAGTTGAGAGCCGACTTCTTTAACATCTTCAATCATCCGAATTTTTCGAACCCACTGCTCCCCGTGTTTGATGTGGATCTGGAGACCAATGGTAGCGTGGCCCACGATCCCGCTAATTCGGGCTGCAATCTGGCGGCTCCGGTTGTGACACAGTGCCGCGGAATCGGTCAGGGCTTCCTGCCGATCACGGTGACGCCGGATGTGGGCATCGGGAACCCGTTCCTCGGCGGGGGCGGCGCGCGCAACATTCAGCTTGCGGTCAAGTTCACCTTCTAGGTTGGAGAAAGATCTTCCTAGGGTTGGAGAAAGATCTTCGCGGCTCCTCTCCCTTCGGCGGGAGGAGCTTTTTATCTACTCCTTTGTTGAAGCTAGGGCGCATACGGGCGAGACGTACATTGGTGGCTGTGGGTCTTCGGCTTGGCGTGAAGATCCGCCCTTACGACCGGTAGTCGTACTCTTTCCGTTACTTGGTTCGAGCTATTCGCCGTGCTAGCCTCCCATGCATCAGTAGCAGAATCTATTCTTTGCGAGAAACCGCAATGCGTCGCAAATGCATCCTGCTCGTCGTCTGCCTGGCCTGTGTACTCACTTCACATGCCAAAGAAGGCAAGCCCGCCACCAAAGCAAACAAACACGCTAACAGCGCGAGTTCCTCCAGCACGCTCCCCGTGACCACGTCTTCTGCGAAGGCTCGGGACCTTTTCGAAAGAGCCATGGTGGATTACGAGAACCTGCATTTGGAACGGGCCAACATTGGCTGGCGAGCCGCCGCGAAGGCAGACACCGACTTTGCCCTGGCGTATGCCTGGGTGGCATTCAATAGCAGAGATCCGCAAGAAGTAAGCCCCTCGCGGCAACGCGCCAACACGCTGGCTACGCATGTAACTCCAGGCGAACGCCTGATGATTCAGTGGATCACGAATGTACAGGAAGGCAAGTTCATCGCTGGCATTGCCGCCATGAATGACATGTTGGCGATGTATCCCAAGGACAAACGGCTGTTATATGTCGCTGGTAATTGGCTCATGGCGGAGAACGGAAACGATCAGGCCCAGAAGCTGTTCCAGCGCGCTCTGGCCATCGACAAAGATTATCCTGCTGCGATGAACGATCTGGCTTATGCCTACGCTCGCAACCGGCAGTTCGGCCAGGCCTTCGGTGCGATGGATCGTTACGTCGATCTGCTTCCCCATGAACCGAACCCGCACGATTCTTATGGAGAACTGCTCCGCATGTCGGGCAATTTTGAAGATGCGCTGGAGCACTATCGGATGGCGCTAAAGATTGATCCAGACTTCGTGAGCTCGCAGCTTGGACTCGGCGACACTTACGCGCTGATGGGCAATCAGGAACAGGCGCGAATTGAATACGACAAAGCGATCCAGCAAGCGCAGAATCCAGCCGACCGCCTCGACTACACCATGCAAAAAGCTTTTACCCTGGTGAGGGAGGGCAAGTACGCTGATGCAGACAAGGTCTTTTCCGCGGTTGCTGAGACAGGCCGTGCGCAAGGCCTTGAGCTGGAGGAGGCCCAAGCTCATCGCCGGATGGCCGAATACCAGAGCGATGATGCCATCGCGCTGAAGCACCTAGACACCGCTGACACTGCTCTGAGAGAAAGCAAGACCATGTCCGAATCCGACCGGGCAGAGGAAAGATCGAGAATCCTTCGATTCCGAGCGGTACGGGCTATACGCGCAGGCAATCAGGAACTCGCTGGCAGTGCACTCCACGAACTCGAAACCATGGCCAATAACAGCCGGAACGCTGTGATTCAGAGCTCCCATCACGGCGCGGCGGGCGCGGTGCTGATGGCCCAGCAGAAATATGCAGAGGCGATTCCGCACTTGGAAGAAGATCCGGACGATCCGTTTTCTATGGAACTACTGTCGCGTGCCTATTCACAGACGGACGCGAAGGCCAAGATGCATCTAGTGGAAGCCAAACTGCACGGCACCAATGTTCCGACTCTGGAACAGGCGCTGGTGGTGACGGCCTCCAAGTCCAAGCCGCCTGCCAACTAACTCAGCGGAATTTGCTCAAGGCTTTGGTTGCCTAGGAAAAACATCCTTCCTTCCAGGAAAATTCGTCTCAGTACGGTAAAGGCGGGCGTGGCTGTGTGGCGGCCGGAAAGTTCGCAGTAGCCAAATTGTGCAATCATTAATATAGTGGGTCAAAACGACCCACCACAAGCCATTGGCTCGCAAATCCGCGCATAACGTGGTAGCCTCCCTGTTCTTATGTTCGATTCGAAAACCGACCGCCGTTCTCGCGAGCGTGTCCCGGTTCGCCTGCCACTTACGGTCAGGCCTAAGGACGGCAACGCCGAGCAAGCTGCCTACACGCGTGACCTGACTTCAAACGGTGTGTTTTTCTATTCGGACTCCGGTTTTTCGGAGGGTTCTCAACTGGAAATGGTACTGATATTGCCGCCGGAGCTCACGTTCGGAGAGAAGCGCTGGGTCTGTTGCCAGGCCTCTGTCGTTCGGGTGGAAGAAGATGCGGGGCGGCGCTATGGAGTGGCGGCAGTGATCGAAAAGTTTGAAATTTTGCCTGAGATACCAGATTGAAAGCCCGAAGCTGTATCAGAGACTCGGCGGGCGCGGCCAGAACGCGCCGCATCTGCCGAACATTTGTGATTTCGCAGGTGCCTAAGTAACAACCCAAGCCGAAAGCAGGTATGGCATGGAGCCTGTCACGATTTATGACTGCGGCAAGAAAAGGTCGAAGAATGAACTTTCACTAAATCGATATTGGTACAATAATATCGGCCCTTGAAGTGCTCTAGCTTCGGAACGGAGTTCCCCAAAAAACAAGGCAGGCAAGTATGTTGATTGACAAATTAGCCGACGGTATTCTGCGTGTGCTCACACCTATCGGGCCGCGCTACATTAAACCCTCACTACAACAACGCATTTATCTGCTGTGGATTTTTCGTAACTTTAATGTCCTTCCCCAGCAGGTACTGAGTCACCGACAGCAACGATTTATCCAGGATTTGTGTGCGGAGCACAAATTCGTATCCTTGCCCCCGACGAATGTATGGGCAGAGGCGCCGATTCTGGGCACGGTGGAGCGAAGCCCAAGCATGCACTTGTATCCAGGGTGGCCGGTGGACCAGAGGTCCGCGGCGCCTGGGCGATCGGCTTTGGCTCCGATGGTCGCGGATCTGCGACAGCGGTCGTGACGCAGCACAACTTCTTGGCCGTTTAATTCTTCAGAACAAGGCTGTGTTGGCGCGCGTGAGCAGTGGAGACAATTCTGCGAGTGTCTTCCGAAAACGAGCGGCTTCCTTATTGTTGAAGGCTCGGGTTGTGCCACGCTATCATCCGGCTGCACAGAGCTTGATCTCAACGGCGCTGTATCCCCCGGAGAATCCTGATAGAGGTTGCGACCTGCAGATACGCTGGGTTACTATGTGTACTTGCTCGCCTTATTGCGAACCTGCTAACTGGGCAGCAACATACGCCAGTCGCGATGGACTGTGACCTCAAGAGTGGCACGAAGTCTCACCCAAGTCCGTAATCGGGCGCGTAGCTCAATTGGCAGAGCAACTGACTCTTAATCAGTAGGTTGAAGGTTCGATTCCTTCCGCGCTCACCATCTCATGCATCACTATATACGCCGCTTATTATACAATCAACTCGGTTCGGCGATAATTCTAATTTGAAGCTGTGTCCGCTCTGTGTCCGCATTGGACCAAGATTCGGCCCTAGGCGTCGTCCCTTCGCCGGCCGCTCATACCCTGCCCGGAGATATTCCCACTTCGCCTTTTTCCCCAATCTACCGTCCTCAATCTACTTCAGAGTCGGGTTACATCCTAAGTGTCTCGACGGCCCTCCTCCGGTTACATTTTGCATGGCTCGATACGCCTTATTGACTTTCAAAAAATGAGTGGTGTATTCTGTGCAGGGAAATCGAGCAGCTCAATCAGGGATGCAATCACTGCCGTCATCCCCGGCCTAGATCAGCCGCTTGTTCCACTGTGGCATCCGACGGCGGGTCGGCCTGAGGGCTGGCCAACGCTGAGACAATCACCTACCTCCTGTGGCATCCGACGGCGGGTCGGCCTGAGCGCCGGCCAACGCTGAGACAATCACCTACCTCTGTGGCATCCGACGGCGGGTCGGCCTGAGCGCCGGCCAACGCTGAGACAATCACCTACCTCCCGCCCTTAGCGGCGCGCAAACATCTTGAGGAAAAGGGATGCTGTCGGATACCGCACCTACCGGTGTTCTCTCGGGCTATTTGACGAAAGCCCAGCTTGCGGAGCAGTTGCGCCGAAGTATTCGGACAATCGACCGCATGGTCCTGAGCGGCGACGCGCCACCGCCTACCAAAATCGGCCGTACCACCCTGTACCGTCGGGAGGCGGTGCTGGAATGGCTGCGCAGCCGCGAATTGCCTGCGGCTAGGCGCAATTCACACACGCACAGGGCAGGGCGATGACGGGGCGGCCTGATGCCCGTGAGATCGCGCTACGAAGTGAAAATGGACAACAACTGGACGACATTCAGCGTCGGCTCGTAACCTGCCGTCTGGACGAACTCCGTCCGCATCCAAGTTACGTTCGGCATCATCTCACGGTTCCAGCCTTCCAATTGTCCGCACTTGCTGAGCGAGGTAACCTCGCGCTTTTCGAGCCGCTCGTGATCACGCGAGACCGCACGATACTTGACGGCTACGCTCTGCTGGAGTTGGTTCGCCAACAAGGGCGCCCGACGCTCCCATGTATCGAACTCAATCTGAACGAGGCCGAAGGGCTTCAGTGGCTACTTTGGAAGAGTCGTCGATCCAACGGCCTAAACGCTTTCAGCCGAATACTCCTGGCACTGGATCTTGAACCTGGTTTGAAGGAGAAGGCGCGCTCGAATCAGCGAGCCGGTGGTCAGAATAAAGGTTCGTCAAAGTTGACCGAAGATAAACGCCTGGATGTCAGATCAGAAGTTGCCCGCGCCGCGGGTGTGTCCGTGGGAAACGTGACCAAGGTCAGGCAGCTCATGAAGACGGCGAATCCGAAACTCCAGGAGGCATTGCGAGCCGGACAGATTAGCATCCACAAAGCATGGCAGTGGCGGCAACTGTCACCACAAGGACAGCTCAGGGAACTGGGGCTCTATCTCGGCCAAAGAGGCACCAATAAGCTGATTCGTCGATTAATCAAGCGACATGTCGCGAAGCGCTCACCAATCCTACCGGACCGGCCCAATTTGGGTGATCTGCTCAGATGCCGGCCCCTGCATGAAACCCAAGAACTCGCTTCGATCAGCGTGGTCGTGATAGATGCTCCGGAGAACATCGCTTTTCTGACCAAAGGAGCTTTGCGAATCCTGGGATCATTGGAGGAATGAATACCACCATGCGCAACCGAGAACTGCTAAGGCAAATTTTGGAAGGTACAAGAGACCTGTGGGATCGACCCGACACCCGTCCTGACGTCCGCGAAAACTTCGCGAGAATGCTCAATTGCCGAACCGCGGCTTTGGGTGGCGAAGTCTACGCCTCGCCAACCGGAGAAGAGACACTCTTTTGCCACACTTGTAAGTCAAGAGCTTGCCCGAGTTGCGGCTATCGCGCCACCCTCTTGTGGCAAGAAATGATGCGAGCTCTTCTTCCTGATATTGGGTACGCCGGCGTTGGCTTTACCGTGCCAAGCCAGCTCTGGCCGATCTTTCAGCAAAACCGCCACTTACTTCATGATCTGCCTGCGCTTGGAGCCGAGGTGATCCAGCAATGGGTGAAAGATCGATATGGTGTTCGCGTCCTTATCATGGTGGTGCCACACACCTTCGGTGCGCACCTAAACTTCAATTGTCATCTCCACATTTTGGTTTCTACCGGCGGTCTACAGGAGTCGCAGGGCCGCTGGATCTCTCGGATACACTTCCCCAAGCTCCCGCTGATGCGCATGTGGAAATATGTGGTAATCACTTACCTCAGAGAGGCGATAAAAGCGAACGTGCTCAAGTCAGACCTTGACGCCAAAGAGCTCAGGAAGATGTTGGAGACTCAATACGAACGGGACTTCTGGATCGTCGATGTCGATCCCTGCGAGTCGAAGCAGCATTTTTTGGGGTATGCAGCACGATACGTCCGCCGGCCGCCGATTGCTCAGCGTCGCTTCCTAAAGGTGACAGAACGAGAAGTCGAGTTTTTGACGAAGGACAAGAGACTGCGGCGGGTGGTCACAACCCGGTATTCGATCGAGCAGTTCATTGCCCTTTGGGCAGACCAAGTCCCCGATCGTTATCGCCATGCCATTCGCTATTTTGGGTTGCTGGCGCCAGGGACAAAGAGTAGGACTTGGGCTGCTCTGTTTGTTCTGTTGGGGCAGGAAAGGCGCCCTCGCCCTCATAGGTTGAGTTGGCGGAACTCGCTTCGCAAGTCTTTTGGGGTAGATCCGCTGGTCGATCGCAACGGGCAACCGATGAAATGGGTGCGACGGCAAAAACCATTGCTGGCAGGTTTGGCTGGATAATTTCTTTGTCCCAACTGGGTGACCCAGGACAGGTGCTCAGATCGTTTCGCCTTCGATTTGAGCTAATCCAGTTCTCCTCAAAGACACGCAGTTTCCCGTCAGTTGGCGTGACGGCCATTCCGACAGTCAAAGAGACCATCCCACCAGCGCAGGCGGTGAAATGGATTTTTGTTTTTCCTATACGTCAAGTTCCCCATCTCATCCCATGCCCGCCGTGCAGTGACAAACTTCATGCCGTCCTCAATGCGCGCCCGCAGGATGCGAATCGGGTTGGTGGTATAAGGCTTGCCCCCGGCTTCGATGCCGCTCTTCAAGCTGTAATACTGCTGCTTGTTGTAGCGCTTCGAGCCTTCAAGCGGTCGGCGCGGCTGAAACAGGCGAGTGATGCGGTCATCTTCCGGATCTTCCCCGCCCCCAGGCTTCGATTTCCAGCGGTTGTGGAAGTAGTTTTCCTTTTCGGGCAGGACGATTTCTTGGCCTTTGCGCCCCAAGTTAGCGGCAATCTGCTCTTGCTGGCGCTGTTTCTGCTGGATCTCCCGGATGACATCGGCAACCTGTTCGAGTTGTTCGGAGGGTTGTTCCTTGCCCGTCTGGATGCGGTCGATGAAGTCAATGCGGTTTTCTTCCGGCAGACGGTCGAACATCTTCTCCATGGCCTTGGTTACCAGATCGAACGTGGCCAGAGCGCGCGCCCGATCGCCTTGCAGCTTCATCAGCGCGTCGACTGCGTCGGTAGGAGCGGCAAGGCGATCGGGCGCGCGCTCTGGCCACGTTCGATCTGGTAACCA
>QIAR01000811.1:0-1603 GCA_003225595.1 Acidobacteriota bacterium
AAAGCCGGCATAATGCTCGCGGGCGAGGGGCTCCACCCAACCTCCAAGGGCGCGCGCGTCAAGTTCTCGGGAGGGAAGCGGACCGTGATCGACGGGCCCTTCACCGAGACCAAGGAGCTGATCGCCGGCTTCTGGCTGTGGCAGGTGAGGTCGCTGGAAGAGGCCATAGAGTGGGTCAAGCGCTGCCCCAACCCCACTGGCGTGGAGGCCGAGATCGAGATTCGCCAGGTGTTCGAGGCGGAAGACTTCGGTGCCGAGTTCACTCCCGAGCTCAGGGAGCAAGAAGAGCGCCTGTGCGCACAGATCGAGAAAAAAAAGGCGTCATGACGCCGTAGTCGCGGCGCGCGAGGGAAGGGCACGGCTGGGAAGGGCACGGCATCACAGGCTGCTGAAAAACTCCGGTCACTGCATATTTTTTGGGAAGGGCACGACTTTTGGGAAGGGCACGACTTCGAGCCTGCCCTGAGCGCAGTCTAAGGGTGCCATTAAGCCCTTTTAAGTTTGTCATTCCGAATCGGCTTTCAGCCGTTGAGGACTGCTGTTTCGAGTTTTCCCGCAACTTGCTAAGTCCGGTTGTGTGGGGGACATTTGTTATCTGGGGCGGGGTCACTTTCTCTTGCCGGCAGATGATCTCCAGTGTCCGCGTCCCGTTAATTCCAGTCATATCTCGGAGGCTGTCATCCTGAGTGGCCTTCAGGCCGCGAAGGCGCCGAACTGCATAGCTCAGCTGGATTCTTTGGGCGGGACTTTTGCGCCCTTTTTGCGGGCTTCCGAGAGCCCGATCGCGATTGCCTGCTCCCGGCTCTTTACTTTGCCGCCTTTGCCGCCCTTGCCGGAGCGAAGCGTACCGCGTTTTTTCCGACGCATGGCGCTCGCAACAGTTTTGCCCGCAGCTTTACCGTATCTGCGGCCGCCGGATTTCTTCCCTGAACTCTTCTTCGCTGCCATTTGATTCTCCTGCCACTTAGAAGATGAACTCTCGACGCAGGTTGGCCGACAAACCTTCGTCAGATTTTGTTCGTATCCAAATACCTCCATCAACGGTCATAGCATCCTTGCTGAACGCCTCTGTTAGAATCCCGCGCATGCCCTTATCGCTTCTACTTCTACAGTCACGAGTCGAGCGAGCCGCCCCACATTCACGCGGGAGCGCCCACGTTTCGGCGGGTAAGCTATCGGGCGGCAAAACTGCGGGTCTCCACTCTTTGCGCCGCAAAGTGAGGCCACGGGACAATTCTGTAATTGCCAAAACTTCGGCGCCTCCCCAACCCCAAATGAAACCAGCTCCTTGTCATTTTTAGAATATCTTAAAGATATACCGTAATTCACTTAATGTTCCACACGGAACATTTCTTCATTTGCAAAGAGCTCAGAAATACTCCCGGTCATGGGCGTTATCGGACAGTGTGGAGAAGCCAAGCCGCATCTTCGGCAGCGTAATCGAACTGGTGAGGGTCGATCTCAGCCGGTGGATTCGCACGCTCCCAAGCGATGGTGCGACGGATCGCTTCATAGAGAGGCACAGGCTCATGATATCCGAGCTCATCACGTATTCGCTGCGAGCTCGCAACCCAATGTTGCGCCGCATTCCCGGGAGGAACGA
>QIAR01000811.1:1738-2074 GCA_003225595.1 Acidobacteriota bacterium
GTTCTGATACTGCCGCCAGGGCAATCGCGGCAGCGACGTTCTCGACGTATCCGCGTGGCGCGCGCCAAGCAGCCATGTCCTGCGAAAACAGAATTCTGCCGCGTCCGTCAAGCACGCGCTTGATCACCGGAAAGAAACGATGCAAGGGATCACCTGGACCATAAACCATGGGCAGGCGCAGCACCGTGCCCGGCAGGCTGGAATCGCCTAGCACTGTACGTTCCACTGGAATTTTGTCGTAATCATCATCTACCCAACTGAAAACAGTTTGCAGTCTCTTGAGAAATTCTGGCGGATAGACGTGCAGCTTAGTTCGAAGCGCGGACTCTTCTGTCA
>QIAR01000372.1 GCA_003225595.1 Acidobacteriota bacterium
CCTAAATGCCACGTACGCAATAAACTTGAATGCTTGAAAGCGGCCACCTTCGCCTATGAATCGCCCAACCGGTGGCATAAGGGAGTCATTCGCATCGGAGATTACCTTACAGGCGAGAAACCTGACTCCGTGCGCCTCCGCCGCGCGCGCGACAGCTGCAGCTTCCATGTCCACAGCCTGCGCGCCGTAAGCCTTTGCTAGCTTCGCCTTTTGCTCCACGTCCGCAATGGTTTCAAAACTGACCAGTACGCCCTCGCCGGTGCCTGAGTCAGTGCGGCTACCATCGCAAGCGTCGATCACGTGCCGCGGGGTCAGGGTGTGACCGGCCTGCAGAGCTGGATCAAGTCCACCGGCGAACCCGGTAGAAATTACGAGCTCCGGCTGGTACAAGCTGATGATGGCCTCAGCCGCGCGGCGCGCCGCCTCTGGCCCCATTCCTCCACACACCAGCACCAGACGTTCTTTCTCAAAGAACTTGAACCAGCGCCCGCCGTATTCCCTGCGGCTCGCGGGCCAGTCTTTGACCAGCGGCCAAACCTCCCTCTCCAGGGCGGCAACGATTGCGATTTTAGTTGAGCTTGGCAATCTGGTAATCGGCAGTTTGATTTCCTATTCTCGACGACGACACCCATCCCCACACCAGCTCTATCTACGCATACCCGTTCGCCCGAAACCATTCGACCGCGCGGCGCAGAGCACCGTCCACCGGAACCACTTTCCAGCCCAGTTCCCGCTCCGCCTTGGCGGACGTGACGAACATTTTCTTCCGGCTCATTTGCACGGCCTCAACGGTTGCGCGCGGTTCGCGGCGCAAGATCCTCCCCGTGATGATCTCATCTACCACGCCCGCCGCCAGAGCGACCGCATACGGCACCCTCACCTTGGGCGATGGCAAGCCGGTGATTTCCGCCAGCTTATCGAGAATCTGTTTCAGCGTCAGGTTCTCCCCGCCGAGGATGTAGCGCTCGCCGCTTCTGCCTTTCTCCAGCGCGGCCACATGTCCGCGGGCACACTCGGCTACATCTACCAGATTCAGACCGGTATCCACGTATGCCGGAAACTTCTTTTTCAGGAAGTCCACAATGATGCGACCCGTCGGGGTGGGCTTGATGTCTTGCTCGCCGATGGGAGTCGTGGGATTCACCACGACCACATCCATTCCGTTCGTACCGGCGCTCTCTTTGCCTGCATCCAGGGCGACTTGCTCCGCCATGAACTTGGAGCGTTTGTAGTGGCCAATCATGTTTTCGAGCGCGACCGGAGAATTCTCATCCGCCAGGTGGCGGTTGGAAGTGAGACCTATCGTGCCCACACTTGATGTGTAAACTACGCGCCGCACACTGTTTTTGCGGGCTGCCTCCAGAATGGTACGCGTGCCTTCCACGTTCGAGCGGTACATCCGCTCGGGATCGCGAATCCAGAGCCGGTAATCGGCTGCAACATGAAAGACTACGTCACAACCGGAGATCCCCTTTTCGAGAGAACTTGGGTCACACAGATCGCCCACCACCCGCTCAGCCTTCAGGCCCTCAATATTTTTCGGGTCACTGCTGGAACGAATTAAGAGCCGCAGGTCGGCTCCCTGTTCGGTTAGCACACGCGCCACGTGGCTGCCGACGAATCCGGTTGCGCCTGTGACGAAGGCTTTCATCAAAGCTGTCAGCTATCAGCTTTCAGTCAAATCAGCCAGAGAGCCTTGCTGAAAGCTGACAGCTGATGGCTGAGAGCTTCTACTCGATCTTTTCCTGCTGGAGTGAAATATTGCTCTCTCCTGCCGCCTTCTTCTCCCAATAGTGGCGAACCCAGGCCTCCCAATTGTTGCCCGCGGCCATATCGCGCCCGGTAAAGGCCAAGGCGGCGATCTCCGCATAAGAGATCGCCACCTTCTGACCGCCATCTTTGGGCATTAAGCGCACAAAAGAATCCGCGAGCGTTTTCCCAGCACGACGGTCGAAGACGTAGCCTTCGATCTTCGTGCCGTCTTTGCGGGTGATCAGCACATCCCCACGGTAGTCGAAGGCCTGCTCCAGAGCTGCGCTGAGCTCTTCCGGTGTGGCAAGCTCCGGGACCCACCCTTCCAGTTTTTCATGCGCCGAGCCGGGCACGACCTCAAGCAAGTTCGGATCAGACAGCGCAGGATGGCGGCCAGATGGCATCCGAGTCCGACCTGATTCTCTACCACTCAAACTGGTGTTTCCTCCGTGGAATGGGCATCGATCTGGACAAGAGGGTTAAAGGCATGAACCGGCCGTACCGGCTCATTAAGCAATTCAAGGGCGGAAGGGTCCTGGTAATTGTTAAAGAGCATAGCCCGGGTTGTGTGCCACAACCCAAGCAGCGACCCGAACGTATCGTTCACTGCAGAAGCCTCGTAACCACTGTGCACCATGCAGTTCGCACACTTGGGATTGCCGGATTCCGTGCCGTAGCGTTCCCATTCGGTCGTCGCCAGCAGTTCCGCGAATGTGTCCGCGTAGCCGTCCTGAAGCAAATAACAAGGCTTTTGCCACCCGAAGACGTTGAACGTCGGCATGCCCCAAGGAGTACACGGGTAGTCGCGCTTGCCCATGAGGAATTCGAGAAACAACGGGGACATATTGAAGCGCCAGTTCAGCCGACGGTTTGACAAGATGGCACGAAACAGCCGCCGCGTGCGGGCGCGTCCCAGGAAATGGCTCTGGTCAGGCGCTTTCTCGTAGGAATAACCCGGAGAAAGCATCATGCCTTCGACACCGAGTTCCATCATCTTGTCAAAGAATGCGCGCACGCTCTTGGGGTCGGCGCCATCAAAAAGTGTGGTGTTAGTAGTGACGCGGAAACCGTGCTCCAGCGCTTCCTTGATGCCCTCGATGGCCTTGTCGTAGCCGCCTTCCAAGCAAACCGAAAAATCGTGGTGCTCTCGCTGGCCATCCATGTGGACGGAGAAGGTCAAGTACTTGCTCGGTTTAAACAGATGGATTTTCTGCTTGAGCAGCAACGCATTTGTGCACAGATAGATGTACTTCTTGCGTGCGACCAGGCCTTCGACGATTTCGCCGATCTGAGGGTGCAGCAAGGGTTCCCCGCCCGGGATAGCGACTGTCGGCGTGCCACACTCATCGACCGCGCGGAAGCACTCCTCCGGTGTAAGCTGCATTTTCAGCACGTGGCTGGGATACTGAATTTTCCCACAGCCCGCGCATGAAAGATTGCAGCGGAACAGCGGCTCCAGCATGAGTACGAGCGGGTACTGCTTGCGTCCTTTGAGCTTCTGCTTCAGGACGTAGGTTGCCACCGTCCACATCTGCGAAATTGGTACTGCCATTCCTTCCTCTCCCGACTTCCGTCCCTAACCCTGCTGCGTGGGCTCTAATTTCTGCAATGTCCTAAATGTCGTCCCAAATCAGCCTAGCACCCCACTCACCTGTTTGCGCCAGCCGGGGCACCAGCCCCCGACGCAATCCCCGCCATCACCTTCGCGTAAGTCGTCAGAGCAAGCAGCGGAAAGTACTGCCGGTACATGTGGTACTTCAGGTAAAACACCCGCGGGAAACCCGTCCCCGTGAAGAACGGCTCATCCCACGAACCTTCTGTTTTTTGGGTACGCAGCAGATACGCGATGCCGCGCGCCACCGAGTCGCTGCGCGTATCGTTAGCAGCCAGTAGCCCCAGCACCGCCCATGCAGTTTGCGACGCAGTGCTCGGACCAATGCCCTTGGTGTTGGGGTCATCGTAAGAACCGCAGGTCTCGCCCCAACCGCCGTCCGGATTCTGCACCATGCGCAGCCACTCAGCCGCCTGCTGGACGTAGGGCTCATGGCAATCCACGCCCATCGCATCCAAGCCTCGCAGCACGAGTGCCGTACCGTAGATGTAGTTCACGCCCCATCGCCCAAACCAAGATCCATCCGGTTCCTGTTGGTTGCGGATGAATCTAAGCGCCTTCTTCACCACAGGATGATTCTTGTCGTAACCATACGTGGCCAGCATCTCGAGAATGCGTCCAGTGATGTCTACCGTCGGCGGGTCCAACATGGCATTGTGATCGGCGAACGGCACGTACTGGAACACCATGCGATCGTTGTTCTTGTCGAACGACGCCCAGCCGCCGTTGCGGCACTGCATAGAGAGGATCCAATCAATGGCACGCTGGATGGACTCCCGCAAATAACGCCCGTTAGGATGCTCCACATGGCTCAATGCCAGGCAGACCATGGCGCTGTCATCAACGTCTGGGTAGAACTCATTGTTGAATTCGAAATACCAGCCGCCGGGCTGCCCTTTCGCATTTTTTACTTTCCAGTCGCCGACGGTCCGTACTTGCTTTTGCAGAATCCAATCGGCGCATTTGACCATCCGCGGATCATCCGCCGGCTCGCCGCCCTCACCCAGAGCAAATAGTGCATACGCTGTGTCCCAGACTGGCGACATGCAAGGCTGCATCCGGAAAGTGCGTTCTTCCTCAATGCCCAGCTTTTCAAATTCGTCCAGCGCGCGGATCACCTGGGGATCATCCA
>QIAR01000373.1 GCA_003225595.1 Acidobacteriota bacterium
CCTTGTCAGCGCGGCTGCATTACACGGTCATATTTCAGCAGCCTGAACTCTACCCTACCCGCAGCACGTGCTACGGGGAAGGTCACAGTCCGGCCTTACAGTGTGGCCCACGGACTGATCTTCGATTCCAAGACCCAGAAAGCGTCTGGCGTCCGCGTAATTGATGGCAAAACCCGGCAAGCGCTTGAATTCCGTGGCCGCATTATTTTCTTATGCGCCTCGACTCTCGAGTCCACACGCATTCTTCTGAACTCCGCCACGCCGGAGTTCCCCAACGGACTTGCAAATTCCAGCGGCGAACTAGGCCACAATCTCATGGATCACACGATGGGCGGCGGCGCCACTGGTCACATTCCAGGCAATGAAGACCGAATCCCACTTGGCCATCGGCCCAATGGCATTTACGTTCCACGTTTTCGGAATGTGAAAACGAAAGACGCTCGATTTGTTCGAGGCTACGGTTACCAGGGCGGCGGCTGGCGACAGAATTGGGAGCACGGCGCGGATCTGGCAGGATTCGGTGCGGACTTCAAGCGCAGGTTGAGCCGTCCCGGTCCTTGGATGTTCACGTTTTATGGCTTCGGCGAATGTCTGCCCAACCACAATAACTATATCGAGCTCGACAAGACCAGAGTCGACGCATGGGGAATGCCCATACTCAAGATTCATTGTGCCTGGGGTGACAACGAGCGTGCTCTGCTGAAAGATATGCCTGCGGCTGCGGCGGAAATGCTCGCTGCCGCGGGAGCACACGACATCGAACCATTCATCGAAGACAATGCTCCCGGACTCACCATTCACGAGATGGGCACGGCACGCATGGGACGCGATCCGAAGACTTCTGTGCTCAATGAGCGCAATCAGGCGCACGATGTGAAGAACCTGTTTGTAACCGATGGCTCCTGCATGGCGTCTTCGGCCTGCGTGAACCCATCGCTGACTTATATGGCACTTACCGCGCGCGCCTGCGACCACGCTGTAGGATTGATGAAACGCGGAGAACTCTGATCATGAACCGCAGAAGCTTTCTGGGTACAATCACGGCCGCTACCGTGCTGACCCGGCGATTTAGCTGGAGCGTCGAACACCACAAGATCGAAAAGATTGGCGTACAACTTTATACGGTGCGTGGCGAAATGAAGCAGGATTTCGAAGGCACGCTGGCTAAGGTTGCCGGCATTGGTTATCGCGAGGTCGAGTTTGCCGGTTATTTCGATCACACACCGAAAGATGTGAGGGCGATTCTCGATCGGCATGGGTTGGTCGCCCCCTCGGCACACGTGGACTACAAGAGCCTCAGCGCGGAGAAATGGCCGGGGGTGATTGAAGCCAGCAAGGTGATCGGGCACGAGTACATTGTGAATCCCTGGATCGATGACGACATTCGCAAGCAGCCCGACGGCTGGAAACGCGCCGCCGAGACTTTCAATCGGTCTGGCCTGGCCAGTAAAAAAGCCGGAATCCAGTTTGCCTATCACAATCACTGGTTCGAGTTCGATCCGGTCAGCGGAAAGATGCCATACGACATTCTGTTGACCGAATGCGATCCAAAGTTAGTGAAGATGGAGCTGGACCTTTGCTGGATTAGCGTCGGGCGCCAGGACCCGCTAAAGTACTTCGAGCACTATCCCGGGCGCTTCCCGCTGGTTCACGTCAAAGATCTGAAAAAGATTCCGCAAGCCTCGGCTTCGGGCGGACAAAATTTGGGCGATTCTCTCCCCGAAATGACCGAAGTTGGCAGCGGCATCATCGATTGGAAACGAATCTTTGCGCAGTCGGACGAGGCGGGAATCCAGCATTACTTCGTCGAACACGACAATCCCGCGTCTCCGTTTGCGAGCATCAGGACCAGCTTCGATTACCTGCAGCGGCTCCGGTTCTAAAACAGAACGTTTACAGACAGTGCGATCTAGAATGAAGCCTGACCCGCACGCGGTAAAGGCTACATCTATAATGGCCTTTTTTCGGGGGAGACCTAGATGGCGCAAGTAATTCGCCCGCCGAAGCTATATGACGTTTGTATTATTGGATCCGGCGCTGCTGGCGGCACCGCCGCCAAAATACTCGCCGAAGGCGGGCTCAACGTCGTAATGCTTGAAGCCGGTCCTCCTCTGGATCCGGCAAGAGACTACAAAGAACATTTCTGGCCGTACGACCTCGAGCATCGCGGCGCAGGCGTTGGCGGGAAACTGCGCGGCCTGCTCAATACTGAGTTCCTGGCTCCTAATGGCGCCTGGGAGATCGATGGCGAACCCTACATTTCCGCACCCGGTTCTACTTTCCGCTGGTTTCGCTCGCGAATTGTTGGTGGCCGCACCAATCATTGGGGCCGGATCGCGTTGCGTCTTGCGCCCGTGGATTTCAAATCGCGATCCACCGACGGCATGGGTGACGACTGGCCCATCACCTACCAGGAAATTGCTCCTTACTACGACAAGGTCGAGTCTTACATCGGCGTGTTTGGCACGAAAGAAAACATTGCGAGCGCGCCCGATGGTGTTTTCTTGCCGCCGCCCAAGCCGCGCTGTACAGAAATTCTAGTCAAGAAAACCTGCGACCAGCTGGGAATCCTGTGTGTGCCTTCGCGGATGGCGATCCTTACCAAGGCTCTGAACGGCCGTCCAGCCTGCCACTACTGTGCTCAGTGTGGCCGCGGATGTATAACCGGATCCAACTTCAGTTCGAGCCAGGTAATGATCCCGCCCGCACAGAAAACCGGCCGATTCACACTAATCACGAATGCCATGGCACGCGAAATCATTGCGGGCAAAGATGGCAAAGCCGAGGCCGTCTCCTACATCGATAAGTCAACTCGAACCGAAAAACGCGTAAAGGCCCGAGCCTTCATCGTGGCGGCGAGCGCATGCGAATCGGCCCGCCTGCTGCTCAATTCCAGATCCAGCCTCTTTCCTGACGGGCTGGCCAACTCGTCGGGGGTAGTGGGGCGCTACCTGACTGATAGTGTCGGCAGTTCCGGTACCGGCTATTTCCCGCAGCTTGAGAAAATGCCGCCGCACAACCACGACGGAATTGGCGGCATGCACATGTACATCCCATGGTGGAAGTTCGACCGCAAGAACGAGTTCCTGCGCGGCTACCACATCGAGTTCTACGGCGGGCGTTTCATGCCTGGCGTGGGCGATTTCGATGATCTATGCGAGCAATACGAAGGCTACGGCGCCTCACTCAAGCAGAAGTGCCGGGCGATGTACGGTACGGTGATCGGCTTTGAAGGCCGAGGCGAGATGATTCCCAATGAGCGCAGCTACTGTGAAATTGATCCTGACCTGGTCGATCAGTGGGGAATTCCTGTACTTCGCTTCCATTGGCAGTGGGGCGATAACGAAATCAGAATGGCCCGCGATATGCAGGAAACCTTTCGCTCAATCATTGCAACGGCGGGAGGAACCTACCTGACCAAGGCGAACCCCGAGGGTGGGTCTCGCCCGTACGGAATCACGGATGGCGGCGTAATCATTCACGAGCTCGGCACGGTGCGCATGGGGAATAATCCAAAGACATCCGCTCTGAACAAGTATTGCCAGGCGTACGACGTAAAGAATCTGTTCGTAACCGATGGGGCCTGCTTCGTGACCAATCCGGACAAGAATCCGACCCTGACCATACTGGCATTGTCGTGGCGAGCTTCGGAGTATTTGCTCGATCAGGCGAAGAAGGGCAATCTGTAGTTCCGGTGAGAGCTAGTTCAGCAAGAGAGTTGGGAACTTATGTTTTCGGTGTCCGGCAAATCAGTGTTTCCAAGATCAGTGACTCGGCGTGACATTTTGAAATCACTCACCATGGGAGTGATGGCCGGCTCCGTCCTGCGCGTGATCCCTGCGCAAGCTGCCGAATACGCGCACCATCTGGTGCAGTCCGAGAAAGCATCCGCCGCGGGCGGCTATACCCCAAAATTTTTCTCGCCGCACCACTACAAAACATTGCAGGCGCTTTGCCAGGCAATCATTCCTCCTGACGATCACTCCGGCGGCGCCGTTGAAGCCGGTGCGCCCGAGTTCATTGACCTGCTCACCAGCGAAAATAAAGACTATCAGTTGAAGTTGGGCGGCGGGCTGATGTGGCTCGATTCTGCTTGCGGTGATCGCTATGGCAAGACGTATCTGGACTGCTCGCCGGAACAGCAGAAGCAAATTCTCGATTTGATCGCGTACCGGAAAAACGCAAAAATTGACCTCAGCCTCAGCCAAGGCATCGAGTTCTTTGCGTTCCTGCGGAATCTAACCGCGGATGGCTTTTTCACCAGCGAGATCGGGATCAAGGACCTTCAGTACATCGGTAACACATATCTCAAGGATTTTCCGGGCTGCCCGCCTGTCACCGGGGCCTGAGTAGTAGCTTAACAGGGCATGGGAAAAGTCTAGGAGCCTGCGGAAAAACTAATTGGAGCGGCTCACCCCCTGGAAAGGCACGCCTTTTCAGGCGTGCCGTACGGTTGATTTGGCGGCACTTACGGCACGGCTGAAAAGCCGTGCCCTCCCACAACTCCGCGTTTGTCCACAACCTGCTAGAAATACGTTCTCGCAAAGTGTGTCGGCTGGGACAGAGCCGTGCCGCTGCGAGCGTTTCCGAGTCGATCAGTGGCCCTTGTGCGCGATCGATCTCAGGCGGAGCCGAAAGGATTGTCGAGCGATGGACTCTGCGGGGTGAACAACTCTGCGCCATTTTCCGTAATGTGCATGTCGTCTTCCAGGCGAACGCCGAATTCGCCGCGGATGTAGATTCCCGGTTCATCGCTGAGCGTCATATTGGCAGCGAGTTTCGTAGGATTGCCGCGCACCAGATATGGCCACTCGTGCCCATCCATGCCCATGCCGTGCCCCACACGGTGAGTGAAATGTTTGTAGTCGGGACCGTAACCCGCGTCCGTAATCACCCTTCGCGCAGCCGCGTCCACTGCCCCGCACTCCAGTCCCGGATGCGCCGTCGCCAACACCGTGCTCTGCGCACGGTGCACGATATCGAAGGCCTTCTTCATTTTGTCTGTCGGCTTGCCCAGGACGAAGGTTCGCGTAATATCGGAGCTGTAGCCCTCCACCTTGCATCCACCATCCACCAGGATAATAGTTCCTTCGCGTATCACCTGCGGTGTTACAGACCCATGCGGGAAAGCGGAAAACTCGCCCACCTGCACATCGGCGTCGCCTGAAAACCCCAGCTTGCTGTGCGCTGCCTCTATGAAAGTTTTAATTTCCTGCTGCGTCATGCCTTCCTTCAACGCGCGCCAGCTTGCTTCATA